>JAUXOE010000276.1 GCA_030682415.1 Parvibaculum sp. | reverse complement strand
CGAGGATACCGGCATGAACCCGGCACGCTCGATCATCCAGGGTCTGATTATTAGCGGCTGATTTTTATCCGCCGCCGCCGTACAAACACGCCTGCAAACATTGTGGAAAACGGACCGGTCGGTGGCGGATGTCACCCGATTTCGGCGCCTTCGCGCCCTCCACGATGCGGAACCGAACCATGAGCAAGGCCAGTAAAGACCGCCTCTACCTTTTCGACACCACGCTGCGCGACGGCGCGCAGACGACCGGCGTCGATTTCAGCGTCGAGGACAAGCGCCTGATCGCGACCCTGCTGGATGAGCTCGGCCTCGACTACATCGAAGGCGGCTATCCGGGCGCCAACCCCACCGACACGGCCTTCTTCGGCGACCCGCCGAAGCTCGCCCATGCGAAGTTCACCGCCTTCGGCATGACCAAGCGCGCCGGCCGTTCGGCCTCGAACGATCCGGGCCTCGCCGCCGTGCTCGAGGCCGACACCGCCGCCGTCTGCCTCGTCGCCAAGAGCTGGGACTTTCATGTCGCGGTCGCGCTCGGCATCACCAATGACGAAAACCTCGAAAGCATCGACGAAAGCGTCCGCGCCGTTGCCGCGCGCGGCCGCGAGCCGATGATCGACTGCGAACATTTCTTCGATGGCTACAAGGCCAACCGCGAATTCGCGCTGGCTTGCGTGCATACCGCGCTCGACGCCGGCGCCCGCTGGGCCGTGCTCTGCGACACCAATGGCGGCACCTTGCCCGATGAAGTCGAGCGCATCGTGACTGAGGTGATCGCATCTGGCGTCCCCGGCGACAGGCTCGGCATCCACGCCCATAACGACACCGAAAACGCGGTCGCCAACTCGCTCGCCGCCATCCGGGCCGGCGTCCGCCAGGTGCAGGGCACGCTGAACGGCCTCGGCGAACGCTGCGGCAATGCCAACATGGTCTCGCTGATCCCGACCCTGCTGCTGAAACCTCTCTATGCGGATCGTTTCGAGATCGGCGTCACGCATGAGCGCCTGAAAAGCCTCGTCCATGTCTCGCGCACGCTGGATGAAATCCTCAACCGCGCGCCCAACCGCTATGCCCCTTACGTCGGCGAAAGCGCCTTCGCCTCGAAAGCCGGCATCCATGTCTCGGCGATCATGAAGGACCCGAAGACCTATGAGCATGTGCCGCCGGAAACGGTCGGCAACAAGCGCAAGATCGCGGTCTCCGATCAGGCCGGCAAGTCGAACATCCTGGCCCGTCTCGAAGAGGCCGGCATCGCCGCCGATCCGGCCGACCGCCGCATCGGCCGCCTGCTCGACGAGGTCAAGGAGCGCGAGTTCCTCGGCTATTCCTATGACGGCGCCGAAGCCTCGTTCGAATTGCTGGCGCGGCGCATCCTCGGCGAGGTGCCGGAATATTTCGACGTCGAATCCTTCCGCGTGCTGGTCGAGCGCCGCTACAACGCCTTGGGCGATCTGGTCACCGTCTCGGAAGCGACGGTGAAAGTCGTGGTCGATGGCGAGAAATTCATCTCGGTCGGCGAGGGCGTCGGGCCCGTCAACGCGCTCGATCAGGCGCTCCGCAAGGACCTCGGCAAATACTCGCCCTTCATCGAGGATCTGCGGCTGGTGGATTTCAAGGTCCGCATCCTGACCAGCGGCACCGAGGCCGTGACGCGCGTGATGATCGAAAGCATGGACGGCAAGGGCAACCGCTGGTTCACCGTCGGCGTCTCGCCCAACATCGTCGATGCCTCCTTCCAGGCCTTGTCGGACTCGATCACCTGGAAACTGCTGCGCGACGGCGCCCCGGCCAAAAAGAAGCCCTCCGCAAAGGCGAAGGCCGGCGCCTGAGCGCCGGCCCCGCTCGTCGCCTCACGCGGCTTCGAGGCAGGCCGATGAAATCGCCTCGATATGCCGGTGGTCGGTGCCGCAGCAGCCGCCCAGCACGTTGATCTGCGGAAAACGCGCCCGCAGATCGCGGTAGAGCGCCCCGAGTTCTTCCGGGTTGCCGGCGTCGAGCTCGGTCGCCGCCTCGAGTTCGGCATGGCTGCAGCGCGAGGCATTGGCGCGAATGCCGCCGATCCGCTTCACCCATTCGCCCTTCAGCACATCCGCGAAATGGTCGGGATGCGCGCAATTGACCATGTAGTAGGCGGGGCCCCGCCCGGTCGCCGCATCGACCGCGGCAATCGCGTCGCCCAGCCGGTCGCCGGCCGGCAGCGTGCCGTCGGTCTCGACCGTGAACGAGATTGCCACTGGCATCCCGGCCTTCTGCGCCGCCCGCGTCACGCCCACCGCCTCGTTGATATTGGTCATCGTGATCGCGGTGATCAGGTCGGCGCCTTCCTCGGCATAGATGGCGATCTGCGGCGCGTGATAGGCCTGCGCTTCGTCCGCGCTCATCGCCTCGCCGGCGATGTAGCCGTCGCCGCGCGGGCCGATGCAGCCGCTGATCACCAGCGGGAATCCGTCGCTCTCGAATTCGTCGCGCAGTTGATGCATCAGCCGCAGCGACTTGCGGTTTGCCGCGTCGAGTTCGGCGGGCGTATAGCCGAGCCTCTGGCCCCAGTCGGGGCTTGCCCGCCAGGTCGGGCTCTCGAGGATGAAGCCGAGGCCGAGAGGCTTGGCGATGTCGATATGGCGGCGGAAATAGGCGCAAATGGCCTCCGTGCCCTTTTCGTCCTTGAGCAGATGAAAAGCCGCGAAATGGGGAAGTTCGAATCCTTCCAGAAACAGCAGCGTGGTCTCGAGGCCGCTGTCGGTCAGGAAGGGCGTGCCTGCCAGTTGCGGCAGGCGATTTCTGTATTTGGCCATGTTAGTCTCTCCGGGCGAGGGGGGTGCGCGCAGGGGCGCCTGCCGCGGGCGGGCCCGCGGCTCGTCTGTCGATGATGGATATCTAGTCGCCCGCACCCGCCGGATTGAATGGGCGAGACGCCGGTTGATTTTGCCGATCCGCCAGATTTCGCCTTGAATGATGAAGCAGGGACGCCGCACATGAATCCCTTGTCGGACGTGCTCCGCTCGATGCGCCTCACTGGCGGCATCTTTCTGCGGGGTGAATTTACCGCACCATGGTGTGTTTCCGCGCGTGTCGGGCCGCATGAGTGCGAACCCTTCGGCCCGGTGCCGCGCAACATCATCGCCTATCACTATGTCGCGAAGGGCGGGATGCAGTTGCGCGTCCCGGACCGGGCCGAACTGCAGGTGGCCGCGGGCGAAATCGTTCTGCTGCCGCGAAACGATCCGCATGTGCTTGCCAGCGCCCCCGGCCTGCCGGTCGTCGATGTCGACGATCTGGTCGAACCGGCGCCGGACGGCGGTCTTGCCCGGCTTTCCTGGGGCGGCGGTGGCGCGGAAACGGAATTCTATTGCGGCTTCCTCGGCAACGACACGCCCAGCGATGTGCTGCTCTCGGCGCTTCCGCCGGTATTGCATTTGAAGGTGCCTGAGCCCACCGGCGAATGGATCGACAGCACCTTCCGCTTTGCCGAGCTTGCGCTGGCGGGCGGCGGCGAGCGCTCGGCCGCCGTGCTCGGCCGGCTGGCCGAGTTGCTGTTCGAGGAGGCGGTGCACGGGCATGTCGCTGCGCTTCCGCAGGCGGAAAAAGGCTGGCTGGCCGGCTTGCGCGATCCTTATATCGGCCGCGCGCTTGCCTTGATGCACGAACGGCCCGACAGACACTGGACGACCGAAATCCTCGCCGCCGAGGTCGGTCTGTCGCGCTCTGCCTTTGCGACGCGCTTCACCGGCCTGATCGGCGATCCGCCGATGCGCTATCTCGGCAGATGGCGCATGCAGCGCGCCGCCCGCCGCCTGGTCGAGACGCGCGACACCATCGCGCAGATCGCCTTCGACGCGGGCTATGATTCCGAAGCCGCCTTCAACCGCGCCTTCAAACGCAATTTCGGCGCGCCGCCGGCGACCTGGCGGCGCGAGCAGCCCGCGGGTTGAACCCGCCGCCCCGCCGTTCTAGCCTCGCCGGTACAGAACCCGATCTGACAGGACAATCATGGCAAGGCCGCGCAGTTTCGACGCCGACGAGGTGCTGGCAAAGGCCATGCAGGTCTTCTGGGCGAAAGGCTACACCGCCACGTCGCTCGACGATGTCACCGCCGCGACCGGCGTCAACAAGCCGAGCCTCTATGCCGCCTTTGGCGACAAGCAGGCCTTGTTCCGGCATGTGCTCGACCGCTATCACGCGATGCTGCTCGCCCACATGAAGAGTTCGTTGGACAAGCCGCCATCGCCGCGTGCGGCGATCCGCGACTGGTTCCTTGGTTTTCTGCCCTCCTGTTCCGGCCCGCGCGCCACCGGCTGCCTGTCGGTCAATGCCACGCTCGAAGCGGCAAGCCTCGACGCCGCGGTCCTCGATGCGATTCACGTCTTCGACGCGCGCGAGGAAAAGCTGCTCGAAGCCGCGATCCGGCGCGGCATCAAGGCGGACGAGTTTGCGCACCACCTCGATCCGAAATCCGCCGCGCAACACCTGATGGCGACGCAGAAGGGCTTTCTGGTCCTGTCGCGCGGCCACCCGGCGCCGGCCGCCACGCGCCGCGCGATGGAGCAGGCGCTTTCGGCGCTGGATCGCGCCGCACCGCCCACCGGCTGAATTCGACGCCGGCGAAATTTCGCTCTTGACGCGGCCCGCTTCGTTTCATACTTGTGAGTACAGAACAGGTGAAACGGCAAATCGGGAGCCCCGGCCATGACCAGCATTGCGATCGTCTATCACTCGGGTGGAAACAGAACCGGCCGTCAGGCAGAAGCGATTGCGCGCGGTTGCCGCGCCGTACCGGGCGTCGAGGTGAAAGTTTATGCGCTGTCGGCCGATCAGGTCGGCCCCGACATGCGCTGGCGCGACAAGGCGATGATCGAGGAGTTGAAGGAAGCGGACGGCATTCTTTTCGGCAGCGTCACCTATTTCGGCACCGTCTCGGCCGTCTTCAAGGCCTTCCTCGAAGGCACCTTCGGCCTCTGGTACGACCAGTCCTTCAAGGACAAATGGGCGGGCGGCTTCACCAATTCCGGCTCCTTCAACGGCGACAAGCAGGTCACGCTGATGATGCTGCTGACCTATGCCGCGCAGATGGGCATGTTCTGGGTGCCGATGGGCGATCATCCGGGTGCGAACCATGCCGAGGCGTCCGCCGACGACATCAACCGCCTCGGCGCCTTTCTCGG
>JAUXOE010000265.1 GCA_030682415.1 Parvibaculum sp. | reverse complement strand
GCGCTCGTCACCATTGTCAGCGGCTCGACCTGGGGCGTGGGCGCGCTGCTGTGGCTGCCGGGCGCGTCCTTTGCCCATGAAATCTTCTATGTGCTGGTGCTGGCCTGCCTTGCCATGGCAACGGCGATCACGCGCGCCAATCATCCGCGCGCCGTCATCTACTACATCGCAGCCTCCTGCCTGCCGACCACCATCCTGCTGGTCTGGCGCGCCGATCCGCTGGCCATTGCAACCGTCGTGCTGGCAGGCATGTTCTTCGCCACCGTTGCCGGCTGGACGCGGCGTGTGAATGCCGGTTATCGCGAGGCCTTCCGGCTGCGCTTTGAAAATGCCGACCTCGCCGAGCGGATGGCCCGGGCCCATGCCGCCGCCGAACAGAAGCGCCGAGACGCCGAGGAGGCGGAAGCACGCGCAAAGGCCGCCATGCGCGCCAAGCAGGCCTTCCTCGACATCCTGAACCACGAAGTGCGCGCGCCGCTGGAAGGCCTGAGCAACATGGCGCTGCACATCGCCGACGAACCGTTGAGCGACACGCAAAGAACGATCGCTCGGTCGATGGAGGAAACCAGTCAGTTGCTGCGCCGCCTGTTTGACGACATGCTCGACCTGTCGCAGATGGAAGCATTGTCGCTGGAGTTGAGGCCGCGGCACTTCGATCCGGCGGAGCTGGCGGGCAGCGTCGTTCGCATGTTGCGGCATCAAGCGAACGAACGCGGATTGTCGCTCGAACTCGATGCGGCGGTCGCTGCCGGCACCGATATGCTTGCCGATGCCGATCGCGTGCGCCAGGTGCTGACGAACCTGATCGGCAACGGCATCAAATTCACCGAAAATGGCGGCATAGTCGTTCGCGTCGCGCCCATCCAAACGGCGGGCGGCGACAAGGTGGTGAGGTTCTCCGTGACCGACACCGGGCGCGGACTATCGGATGAGTCCCGCGCGAAACTCTTCGAGACCTTCTGGCAAGGCGACGACGCGCGCGACTTCCGGTTTGCCGGGAAAGCGGGCGGCATGGGCCTCGGCCTGCCGATATGCGACCGTCTGGTGCGGCTCATGGGCGGCAAGATCGGTGTCGACAGCGCACCGGGCCAGGGCAGTACGTTCTGGTTCCTGCTCCCGGCGCAGCCCGGCACCGCGGCGGACTATTTTGCGTCGCTGACAACCGATGCCACGCCGCCCAGACGCCATCCCGCCGACAAACTGATCGATCTCGGGCATCTCTATGAGATCGAACGCGAAATCGGGTCCCAGCGGATCACGGATCACCTGGTGGCCGGACTCGAACGCGTGCTGACGGTCCATCGCCGGATCGAGAATGCGCGCACCACGCGCGATGAGGCGGCACTGGCCGAGGGCGCACGTGCCATGCAGGCCGCTGCCGACGATATCGGCCTCTCGGCGATTTCGCATGTCGCCAGCGACATCGAACTGGCGCTCGAACATGGCAAGGCCGAGGCCGCCATGCGCGAGGTGCCGCGGCTGCAGCAGAAAATCACCGCCACGTGGCGCGAACTCGCCAAGGCCTATCCGAGCCTCGCCAACTGATTTCATTCGGGGCAGGCCCGGCTATACTCGCCGCCCATGCCACGCCCCTCCAACTCCGATTCGCCGATCGACCCGGCCGGCGGCTCCGCCGGTGGCGGCGACGGTGCTTTCCTGCCCGATGTACCGTCCATCGTGCCGTCGCGGACCGCCGGCGGCGCGGTGGTCGTCAGCGCCGAGGGTGAAGTTGACGAACTCGGGTCCGAGGCGGCGTTGAAGTTGATCGAGCGGGAGCCGGTGATGCTGGTCCATGCCAGCTTCACGGCGCGGCGGATCGCCCGCGGGCGGCCGTACGGTGCGCCGGGACCACATGTGTTCGACCTGATGGAGCTCTTCGCCTTCGTGCATCCGGCGGTACCCTGCTTGCCGACGCCGGAGGGACTGGCACGCGCGCTCGACCTCGATGCCGGCGACACGCCGGAGACGCAGGCGCTGATGCTGCATGCAGCCGCAGCGCAAATGCTGAAGCGGTTGCAGGATCGCAGCCTGCCCGACCGGCCGTCGGCCGCCCGCACGGCCTTCCGCATGGCGGAAGGCGGCTGGGCCTGGGGCCCGGGCGTAGTCGCTGCGCTTGCCGATGTACTGGGACGGGAGGGGCGGCCACCCGCGGGCCGCGGTTTCGATATCTGGAACGAACTGCCGGAGTGGGAAGAGCAGGCGCCACGTCCGCCGGCCGGCTCGCTGCCGGTGAGCGAGGCCGAGGCGCGGGCGCGTCTGGCCGAGCTTGCCGGCGCGGATGCCGAACGGCGCGAGGGGCAGGCCGAATTTGCCGGCGTGGCGGCGTTCGCTTTCGGCCCGCGCGAGGCTGCGGGTGCGCCCAATGTCGTCATCGCCGAGGCCGGCACCGGAATCGGCAAGACCATTGGCTATATCGCGCCCGCAAGCCTCTGGGCCGAGCGCAACAAGGGGACGGTGTGGATTTCGACCTATACCAAGAACCTGCAGCGACAACTCGACCAGGAACTTTCGCGGCTCTATCCCGATCCGGCAGAAAAAAGCGAGAGAACCGTCGTTCGCAAGGGGCGCGAGAACTATCTCTGCCTGCTCAATTTCGCCGAGCTGGCGGACCGCGCGGCGCTGGGCGGCGGCGCGACCGCCATCGGGCTGGTCGCGCGCTGGGCGAAGGCCAGCCGCGACGGCGACATGGTGGGTGGCGACTTTCCGGCATGGCTGGCGGCGCGGCTCGGCGGCGCGACGGGGCGCACGGGCCTGACCGACCGGCGCGGCGAATGCGTCTATACGGCCTGCCCGCACTACCGCAAATGCTTCATCGAGCGCGCGGTCCGCAAGGCACGCCGCGCCGACATCGTCGTTGCCAATCATGCCCTTGTGATGCGGCAGGCGGCACTCGATCAAGCGATGGGGCAGATCGCAACAACCACAGCGACCGACACGGCTGGCGGCGCCGAGGATGAAGCGCCGAGTGGGCGGGAAGCGCGGTCGCGCTTCGTTTTCGACGAGGGACATCACATTTTCGACGCCGCCGACAGTGCCTTCTCGGCCTCGATCTCGGGCATCGAAACCGCCGAGCTCCGGCGCTGGATCCGAGGCGCGGAAGGCCAGCGCGGGCGGCGCGGACGCGGCCTTGACGAACGTATCGGCGACCTCATCGGCGGTGACGATCTGGCCGAAGAGGCACTGGCCGCCGCGCTTTCAGCTGCCGCTGCGCTGCCCGCGCCGGGCTGGACCGCGCGGCTCAACGACGGCATGCCGCGCGGTGCGGCCGAAAAGTTTCTTGCGCTGGTGCGTCAGCAGGTTCATGCGCGGGCCGAAGACAATGACAGCCCCTTTTCGCTCGAAGCCGAGACCGAACCGCCGGTGGCCGGTCTCGCATCGGCAGCGCGCGAACTTGACGCGGCATTGCAACGCCTTGTGGCGCCATTGCGGCTCGTTGCGGAGCGCCTGCGCGCACGGCTCGACGACGCAGCCGAAGATCTCGACACCGCGACACGCATCCGCATGGACGCGGCGGCACGCGGGCTCGACCGGCGTTCCCGCATCCTTGTTCCGGCCTGGCAAGCGATGCTGGCCAGTCTCAATACTGCAATGCCGGAGGCGTTCGTCGACTGGTTTTCGATCGAACGGATGTTCGGCCGCGAGGGCGATGTCGGCATGCACCGGCACTGGCGCGACCCGACCATCCCGTTCGCCAGAGCCGTGCTTGAGCCGGCCCATGGCGCGTTGATCACTTCGGCGACTCTGCGTGACCGCCTGATCGAGGAGACCGAGGACGACGAAGGCTGGGAGACAGCCGAAATCAGAACCGGTGCGGCGCATCTCGCATTGCCGGCGCGGCGCGCCTTCATGACCTCGCCCTTCGACTACGAAAAGCAGGTGCGCATTTTCGTGGTGCGCGATGTGGCACGTGACGACATGGATCAGGTTGCCGCGGCCTATCGCGAACTTTTTCGCGCGGCGGGCGGCGGCGGCCTTGGGCTCTTCACCGCCATTCACCGGTTGCGCGCCGTGCATGAACGGATCGTGGCGCCGCTCGAAGAAGCCGGGCTGACGCTCTATGCACAACATGTGGATGCGCTCGACACCGGCACGCTGGTCGACATATTCCGGGCCGAGAAGCACTCCTGCCTGCTGGGCACCGATGCCGTACGCGATGGCGTCGACGTGCCGGGCGATGCCCTGCGCATGATCGTGTTCGACCGCGTGCCCTGGCCGCGGCCGGACATTCTGCACAAGGCGCGGCGTGAGGTTTTCGGCAAGGCACGCTATGACGACATGCTGACCCGGCTCCGGCTGAAGCAGGCCTTCGGGCGGCTGATCCGGCGCGCCAGCGACCGCGGCGTCTTTGTGGCGCTGGATGCACGGCTGCCGACCCGGCTGACCTCGGCCTTCCCGCCGGGGGTCGCGGTTCACCGGGTGGGTCTGGCCGAGGCGATTGCCGAAGCGCGGATCTTTCTTGGCACCGCGCTTGCTCCCGACCAGACCAAACTCTAGAGACGTTCATCGTTTCACGGAAACGATGAACGTCTCTAAGTCTTTGTTTTGTCGCGTTTCCGGACGGTGAACCGGCTTCCACTTCACCTGGAAACGCTCTAAGCTCGCGCGCAAATTCGAGCCAAGGAAGCCTCATGTCGACGATTTCTCCCGAGACCGCCCTGATCTACATCATGGTGACGATGAGCGCCGTCGATCGCGCGATGAGCGACAATGAACTGCGCGACATCGGCACCATCGTCCAAACACTTCCGGCCTTCCGCAATTTCAACCCCGAGCGGCTGATTCCGGTGGCAAAGGAATGCGCGGCAATCCTGCAGGAAGATGGCGGGCTAGACGCGGTGTTCGGGCTGGTGAAGGACGCGTTGCCGCCACATCTGCGCGAGACAGGCTATGCGCTGGCCGTCGAGATTGCGACATCCGACCTTGCGGTCGGCGCAGAAGAAATCCGGCTGCTGCAATTGCTGCGCGACATGCTCGATATCGACAAGCTGACGACGGCGGCCATCGAACGTGGCGCCCGCGCACGGCACATGCCGCTCTGACCGCTCAACCGCAGGAGCCGGAACCCGTTTCGCGCATGTCGTCGTCGATGCGGTCGTAGAAGGTGCGGATGCAGCGCGAGGGGCCATCGTAGCGATCGATCTCGCGATGGAGCATGACCGGCACGCCGTCATTCCACATGTAGACATCGACACCGCCCTCGGCGGCACTTGAGCGCCAGCGGCTCAAAATTTCCCGTGTCTCCGGGTCAAATTCAGGTGAGACGATTTCGTCGAGTGCGGCGCTTTCGACGAAGCGCTCGTCATCCGTAGCCCAGAGCCAACTGCGATAGCGCGTATTGGGCCCCGCCGTTCCCTCGGCGATGATGCGCATGTCGAGATAGCCGTCGAAATCCATGTCGATGAGCTCAAAACCACCATTGTCGATCGCGGTCGGGGTTCGTGCATCGAGGCCGGCTATCACCTGGAACGGTTCGGCGCGACCTTCCCGACGGATCGAAATGGCGGTTATGACGCGCTCTCCGGTTTCCGGATCAAGATGCCAGCGCAAATCGAGCATGAACTGTGGCAAGACCGGATTGATGCTGCTTTGACAGACGATCGGTCCGTCCTGCGCGGCACCTGGCGGCTTGCGGCACGTAAAGTCGGCCTGAAAGGTTTCGTCACCAGCGACCATGGCCGATGGCGACCGCGGGCTGGCCGGCGCCCCATCGGGACGTTCGGGGGCGCTATTGCCCGGTTCACCGGCCTGTGCCGCAACGTCAGCCGCCACGTTGCCGGTCCCTGCCGGCGTGGCCCCTACGGGCGCCGCCAGCAACGCCAAAAACAGCGCCCCAGAAAAAACACCACCACGCATCGCAGCCGTCCCTTCCGGACCCTCGCATCCGGGTCTCGGCGGTATTTTATCCGAATGCCCCGCTAGGTGTCCTTTTTCTTGGCGGCAAAGCGACATTATAGTTGCGTTCTGCAGGGCGTTTCTTTGCGCTCGATGTGCGGCAATACCCAACCCAGCCGAGGCGCATGACCCAGTTCCTGTCGACCCACGAACCCGCGTTCCGGCTTGCCGCCTTTGTGGCAGTCCTGGCGTCGATGGCGCTGTGGGAACTGGCTGCGCCACGCCGGACGCCGAGCATGCCCCGCTGGCGCCGCTGGCCGACCAATCTGGCGCTCTCGGCAATCGGCGCCTTGCTGGTGCGGATCGTCGTACCGCTTGTCGCGGCGGCGGCGGCCGTCGAGGCCGCGCGGCGTGGCATCGGGCTTTTCAACTGGATCGGTGCACCGGCCGCCGTCGCAATTCCGCTTTCGATGATCGCACTCGATCTGCTCATCTATGCCCAGCATGTGGTCTTTCACCGCCTTGGTTTTCTGTGGCGGCTGCACCGGGTTCATCACGCCGATCCGGATGTCGACGTGACAACCGGCATCCGCTTCCACCCGGTTGAAATCCTGATCAGCATGGGCGTTAAGGTTCTGGCCGTGGCGCTTCTTGGTGCCCCCGTCGTGGCGGTCGTCCTTTTCGAGGTCCTGCTCAATGCGGCGGCAATGTTCAATCACTCGAATGTGCGGCTGCCTGTCGCAGCCGACCGGATTTTGCGGCGGATCGTCGTGACACCCGATATGCACCGGGTGCATCATTCGGTGCATCGGGATGAGCATGACATGAATTTCGGCTTCAGCCTTTCGATCTGGGACCGGCTCTTCGGCACCTATCGCGCCCAGCCGCGCGATGGCCACGAAGCCATGCGGATCGGCCTCTTGGCCTATCCGGCGCCGGCACCGGCCGGACTTGGCTGGAGCATCGTCAATCCCTTTTCAGGCGCCGTGGAGCGCGGGGAGAAACGGATATGAAACGGCTGTGCCTGTGGCGCCACGCGAAATCGGATTGGGGCGATCCGGCGAAAGACGATTTCGACCGACCCCTCAATGCCCGCGGCACCAGGGCGGCCGAGTTCATGGCCGGGTACATCGCCGGCTCGACGTATCGTCCCGACAGCGTGTTGTGTTCGACGGCAGCGCGCGCCAAGGAGACATGTGCGCCGCTGGCCGCCCGGCTGGGCAACAATGTGCCCATCATCTATCGCGACGAACTCTATCATGCGATGCCAGACGCGATGCTCGACGAGATCCGGCAGGCGCCCGACACGGCGCAGACGCTGCTGGTCGTCGCCCATAATCCGGGGCTCGTGCTGCTGGCGATGGCGCTGGCGGAAGATCCGGACGAGGAGACGGCGCTGCGCATTGCGCATGGGGTCCCCACCGGGGGCTTTATCGTTTTCGAGTTTGATGTCGAACGCTGGAACGACATTGCGGACGGAAAGGGCCGCAGCGTCTTTTTCGGCCGGCCACGCGACCTGATGACGGATGAAAAGACCTGAACGCCGTGTTCAGTAAATGTTGTTGGCGAAATAGCGGGCGCTGATACGAGCGTAGGTGCCGTCGACAACCAGTTCTTCGAGCGCCGAGTTGAGCCGGTCACGCAGTGCCTTGTCGTCGGCACGGAGCGCGATGCCTGCGCCCTCGCCGAACCATGCCGGGTCGGCATAACTCGATCCCGCCAGGCGGCAACACGCGGCACCTCCGCCCGATGCCGTCCAGCGCAACAACACATTCCTGTCAGCAAAGAGAAGATCGGCGCGGCCACCCGCCAGTGCATTCTGAGCCTCGGCGAGCGTCGCCAGCGCCAGCGGGTCGGCCTCCGGAAACCTCATCCGTATATAGGCGTGGTGCACCGAACCCGCCTGTACCGCTATGCGCTTGCCGGCAAGTGCGGCGGGTGTCGCGGCAGCCGGCGCGTTTGTTCGCCGGGCTGCAAAATGGCCCGGCGTCGAATAGTAGCGTTCGGTAAAGACGACCCCGCTATCTACGGCCGGCGCCACGCGCCCGGACACGGGGATCAGCATCGAGGCGACAACCGCGTCACCCTCGCCACGCTTCAGCGCCGGCAGAAGCTCGTTCCACGGCCGGAGCTCGAACCTGCATTCGGCCTTCAAGCGCGCGCACAGAGCGCCTGCGATTTCAATGTCGAAGCCTGTGAGTTCGCCCGCATCATTGCGAAAATTGAAGGGCGGATAGTCGCCTTCGGTCAGCAGACGCAGTCGCTCGACGTCCGGCTCCAGTGTGGCGGTGAGCGGTCGAGCGGGATTGGGCAATGGAAGGTTCAGTGCCGCATATTGTTCGATCGTCAGGGGTGGCGACGGTGCGGTTGCCAGAATCCCCGCCTCGCTCTCCCGCGCGGCCGGCGCCGTGTCGACCCACGGCAGGGGCATGCCCTCATAGAGGCGCACCAGCGTGCCCGCGAGCAGGACAATCGCAATGGTGTTGAGATAAAGCAGAAACCTCATACTCGCCCCAGATATTCGGCCACGCCGGTCGCACATCGACGATTGTTTCAGTATGGCACATCGAGACGACGGTTCCTGTGCCGCTACAGGAATCCGCGCCGCTTTCTGCCTTTCAGCAGCAAGGACCGTACCCTCATCATTCGGGCTATTAAGGTTAAGGGAAATCTATACTAGTATTCAATTTCCGTAATCCGAGTGTGTGTTGCCGAGAACTCCGCCACGCGTTCGAATCCGGAGATCCCCATTGGAAAACAGGAAAGATGCCGATGGCCGCCCGGCCTGGTCCGCGCCAACACGCAAGGACGGCCAATATCCATCGAGACAACGGCTGCCGGGTATCGCGCCGCCGCTGATCGGTGAACTCGCCGTTGCAACGGGTTTGGCGTTGCCCGAGGCAATAAAGGTGGCACTCGATCGACAGCGCCGCTGGGGGACCTCTCTCGGCCGCATCATGGTCAGTTCCGGTTTGGCGCGGCAGGTCGACATGGCCCGTCTCTATGCGGCGCAGCACGGGCTTCCTTTCGTCAATCTGCAGAACGATCCCCGCGATGCGACGTTGCGACACGCTGTTGATGTCGACTTCTATCTGCGCGAGCAATGCCTGCCCTGGCGACGGCGCGGCGCGGAGACAATCTATGTCGCGGCCGACCCCACTGTGGCACGTCAGGCGATCATGCAGCATGAGGGACGGCCGCAACCGGTTTTCGTTACGTCGCCGCGCGACATCCACCAGACCGTCATGGACGAGTTCGGTGACGCGCTCAGCGAACGGGCGATCTCGGATCTCGCGCGCCGCATGCCGGAAAGTTCGGCCGCGACGCCGATTACCCGTCCTCAGTCAATCTTCCTGGTTTGCCTGATCGCATTGGTCATCGTCGCTTTCATTGCCGGACCCGCCATCACCCTGGTCACGCTCAATATTGCGATTGGCCTGTGTTTTTCGGCCGTTGCGGCCTTGCGATATACGTCGATTTTCGTGGGCCTGATGGCGCGACCGACAGATGAGGAGTGTGCCTATGAAAGGCACGGCGCGCCGGCCGATGCCGATCTGCCGATCTATACCGTCATGGTGCCGCTATTCGATGAAGCCCGCGTGCTGCCGATTATCGCGCAAGCGCTTCAAAAATTGGACTATCCGGCCTCGAAGCTCGACATCAAATTCGTTTTTGAGGAGAGCGACACCGCAACATGGGAAACCGCAAAGGCGCTGAAGCTGCCCGGCCATTTCGAGTTCATTCGCGTACCGACAACGCTGCCGCGGACAAAACCCAAAGCATGCAACTTCGCCCTGCCCTTCGCCCGCGGCGCGTTCCTTGTCATCTACGACGCCGAAGACATGCCCGAACCCCAGCAACTCAAGAAAGCCGTGGCCGCTTTTGCGCTGGGCGACGAAAAGCTGGCCTGTGTGCAGGCGCAACTCAACTATTACAACTGGAACGAGAACTGGCTTACACGCCAATTCTCCATTGAATACGCCGCTTTTTTTGACCTGCTGCTGCCAACGCTGACACGCCTGGGGATGCCGATCCCGCTGGGCGGCACCTCAACGCATTTCCGCATCGCGGCACTGCGCGAGGCCGGCGCCTGGGACCCGAACAATGTGACAGAAGACGCCGATCTCGGTCAGCGTTTCGCCCTGAAAGGCTACCGCTGCGGGATAATTCGCTCGACGACACAGGAGGAGGCCAATTGCCGTCTCAACAACTGGATCCGCCAACGTTCACGCTGGGTCAAAGGCTGGATGCAGACCTATCTGGTCCGGATGCGCCATCCCGTTCAACTCTACCGGGCGCTGGGCTTTCGGGGCTTTGTCGGCTTCCAGATCGTGATCGGCGGCTTTTCGCTCTCGAACCTGCTGCATCCCGTGTTCTATGCGGCAATGGCAGTGGCGCTCGTCCTCACGGGCACACCGGCCGGATTTCAGCATGGAACCGCGCTCGCCGTTTTCAATTTGGCTGTGCTGGTTGCGGGATATTCCGGTGCTATTGCAGCCGGCATGGTTGCCGTTTCCGTGCGCGGACTGGCACCGCTTTTCCTGCAGACACTGACCATGCCGGCATACTGGCTGCTGATCTCAATTGCCGCCTACAAGGCGATCTGGCAGCTCATTACGCGACCATTTCATTGGGAAAAGACCGATCATGGGCTGAGCCGCATGATGGTGGATCAGCTCGCACACCTCCAGCCCCTGCTAAATCCGGCCGAATTGCGCCACAAGAACCCTGTCTCCGACGACCCTTCCTAACGAATCGCTAAAGAGTTTCGGCCATAGTCGGGTCCGGCGCCGGACAGCGGCGGGTGGGCAGACGAGAGACCTTAAAATGGCGCAGGACAGCACGGAGATCAATTTAAAGACCATCGGTCCGGAGACCTATTCGCAGCTGGGCGTGCTGATCGTCGAAGATACGCAGTTCATGGCCAACCTTCTGCGCAGCATCCTTTCAGCGCTCGGTGTTCGCAAGATAACCAGCGTTCGCTCCGGCGAAGAGGCGTTGACGGCCCTGATGCGCGGCAAGGTCGACCTCGTGATCATGGATGACCTGACGCCGCCGCTCGATGGCCTTTCGGTTGTCCGCGCCCTTCGTACGGCCGACGAAGACGAGCTCAGCACCATTCCGGTCATCTATGTGACGGAACAACGCGAACGCACTGCAATCATCGGGGCTCGGGATGCCGGCGTCACAGAAATTCTTTCAAAACCCTTCTCGGCGCAGCAGCTGATGGCCCGCATCGAAACGGTTCTGACGCGACCACGCGCAATCGTGCGTTCGGCTGAATTTACAGGTCCCGATCGCCGCCGCCGTGAGGGCAAGGCTGTCGTAAAACGACGCGACAGCGACACCAAGAACTGACACTCAAGCGCAGGCGGACTTGTAGTCTTCGCGCAGGAGATTTTTCTGAACCTTGCCCATCGTATTGCGCGGCAGGCTTTCCACGAAGAAGGCGCGCTTCGGAACTTTGTAATTGGCGATCTTCTCCTTCAGCCGAGCGATGAGTGTCGTTTCGTCGAGGATTGCGCCTTCGCGCAGCACAACAACGGCTATGCCCGCTTCTCCAAAATCTGCATGCGGCACGCCGATAATGGCCGACTCCAGAACCTCGGGCATGTCGTCCACCAACTCCTCGATCTCTTTCGGATAGACGTTGAAGCCGCCTGAGATGATCAGATCCTTGGCACGACCGACCAGATGCACATAGCCGTCGGCGTCGATCATCGCGACATCGCCGGTCCTGAACCATCCGCCGTCGGCAAACTCCTCGGCCGACTTTTCGGGCATTCGCCAATACCCCTTGAAGACATTGGGCCCGCGCACTTCGAGACCGCCAATTTCGCCGCGGCCGAGCTGCACGCCTTCGTCGTCCGTCACCCGTAGTTCGACATCCGGAAGCGGCAAACCGACAGTGCCGGCGCGCCGTTCGCCATCATAGGGGTTCGATGTATTCATGCCCGTTTCCGTCATGCCATAACGCTCGAGAATGGCGTGGCCGGTGCGGGCCTGAAATTCGTCGAATGTTTCGGCAAGAAGCGGCGCCGAACCGGAGGTAAACAGGCGCATGTGGCGGACCAGCACAGCGTCGAAATCCGTGCCCGCGAGAAGGCGTGTGTAGAACGTCGGCACACCCATGAATGTCGTGGCCTGCGGCAACAGATCGATTACATCGGCACGGTCGAATTTCTGCCGCCAGATCATTTTGGCGCCCGAAAGAAGTGCACAGTGACAGGCAACGAAAAGTCCATGTGCGTGGAAAATCGGCAAGGCGTGCAAAAGCACGTCCTGGTCGGTGAAGCGCCACGCTTCGCGCAGCGCGAGCCCGTTCGAAGCGAGATTGCCATGTGTCAGCATGGCGCCTTTGGGCTTTCCGGTGGTTCCGGACGTATAGAGGATGACGGCGAGGTCGTCGGCGCCGCGGGTGAGGGGCGGCGCGGCGTCTATGACCGCCGCGGCCGCTTCGATGAAACTGCCACGGGCCCCGGCGTCGAGTGTCAGAACGCGCGGCACCCCGCGACGCCGCGCAAGGTCACCGATGGCCGCTTCCACCTCAGGATCGCAGACCATCAGTGCGGGTTCGGCATCGCCCAAAAGGTAGTCAACCTCCTCAATGCGATAGGCGGTGTTCATCGGCAAGAAAATGAATCCGCCACGCAGGCAGGCGAGATAGAGGATCAGCGCCTCAGGCGACTTCTCAACCTGCAGTGCCACGCGGTCACCGGGCCTCAGACCTGTCTGCGCAAGGAGGGCCGCATAATTAGCCACATAGGCGGACAGGCGCGCAAACGACCACTCGCGCGGTCCGTGTGCCCGCCCCGGCACCTCCAGCGCAATACGCGCCCGGTCTTCGGGAAAGCCGTTCTCGATCAGCGTGTAGAGTGAAAAGCTCATATTGCCTCGGACGGAGCAACCGACTGACCCGATATATACAGGAGACGGCGGCGGGCTGCATTATCCGGTACGCTGCATGTGAAGAAAATTAAGGTGGCGTTCGTACTGACCCAACAGGTCGGCAATCACCTGCTCCTTGGTATGGCCAAGGATATCATATCCCTGCCCTCCGTCGCGCAAGGATACCTCCGCGCGCCATGTGCGCTCCGGTTCACCGCGCTCTCCCTCCAGCATCGCCATCGCGAAGGCAGGCAAGACGACGCCGCGCAATGATACGTCGTAGCGGAATTCTTCCTCGTTTCCATGCAATACGGTGAACGTGACTTTTTCGTCGTCGATAGACAGCTCCGCATCGAGACCGCGCGCTCGAATCTCGGTGACGACCTCCTCCAGAGCTGACCTCACGACCGTGCGCATGAAAGTGATTGCGCGCTCGCGGGTCGGCTGGTGAAGCATCGCACTCAGCCGCTGACGCCAGGGAACCGGCAAATGGCCCATGCCCGACGCCACGGGCATCGCGACCTGCATGTTTGTTTGACGTTGCGCTTCCTGCCGGAGTGCGGTGAAAAGTCCGTAGCAGACGAGCAGCAGGATCACCGCCAGCGGGAAGCCGGAGGCGATCGCGCCTGTTTGCAAAGCGGCCAGGCCACCGGCCAGCAAGAGGATTGCGGCAACGAGGCCCTGCGTCAGCGCCCAGAAGACACGTTGCCAGACGCGCGATTCAATATTGCCGCCGGCGGTGATGATGTCGATGACGAGGCTGCCGCTGTCCGATGAGGTGACAAAGAACGTGACGATCAGAATCGTCGCAATCGTCATTGTGATGACGGCAAATGGCAGTTGTTCGAGAAACTGGAAAAGTGCGACCGCGACATTGGCTTCGACAGCGGCAACCATCGATGCGGCACCCGACAACTCCATCGACAAGGCGGTGTTTCCGAACGCCGTGAACCAGAGGAACGTGAAACCCGATGGCACTAGCAGCACACCGATGACAAATTCCCGTATCGTGCGTCCACGCGAAATTCGAGCGATGAACATGCCGACAAAGGGCGACCAGGAAATCCACCAGCCCCAATAGAACAAGGTCCAGCCGCCAATCCAGTCATTGGGCCGATATGCATAGAGCGTGAATGTGCGGCCAACGATTTCGCTCAGATAAGCGCCGGTGTTTTGCATCACCGCCTGTAGCAGGAAGACGGTCGGGCCGGCGGCAAAGACGAAGACAACGAGAAAGATCGCCAGCGTCAGATTGAGTTCCGAGAGACGACGGATGCCGCGGTTGAGCCCCGACGCTACGGAGATGGTGGCAAGCAGTGCGACGCCGGCCACCAGCGCCACCTGGATGGTGATTGTGACAGGAATGCCGAGGAGGTAGTTGAGGCCGGCATTGATTTGCATTACGCCGAGGCCGAGCGATGTCGCCACGCCGAACATGGTACCGAGGACGGCGAAGATGTCGACGAGATGGCCGGGCCAGCCGTAAATGCGATCCCCGATCAAAGGATGGAGCGCCGAACGCGGCGTCAGCGGCAATCCCTGACGGAACGCGAAATAAGCCAGTGCCAGACCCATCACCGCGTAGATTGCCCAAGCATGCAGGCCCCAGTGGAAAAAGGAAAGCTGCATGGCCTTGCGTGCGGCATCGATCGTTCCACCGTCGCCGGCCGGTGGCGATGAAAAATGGAGCACCGGTTCGGCAACACCATAGAACATGATGCCGATGCCCATGCCGGCGCTGAACAGCATCGCAAACCAGGAACGTGTCGAAAAGTCAGGCTCGGCGTCGTCCGGGCCGAGCTTGATCCGACCCATCGAACTGAACGCAAGCCCCACGGCAAAGACCAGAAAGGTCGCGACGGCAGCGACGTAGAACCAGCCGAGCTCTCGGACAATAAAAGACTGAACCCCGGAGAACACCGAAGCGGCCAGAGAGGGCGAGGATGCGACGAAGAAAATCACCGCAAAAATCAGCGCCGCTGAACCGAGAAACACCGGCTTGCTGGCCTGAAAAAGCGGGGGTCCGTTCATTTCCGGTTCCTTTCGACTGCAAGTGGGGCGGTGCATTGGAAAAGCGGTACAACGAGCAGCGAATGAGGTTCGCCGCGCCGATTCCGCGCCGGATACTGATTTTGCGTAGCCGCAGCATGGCATGCTGGAGACGCATGGCCAACCCCCGCATTCCGCAGGTGGCAGGCGACACGCATGCAGGCTAGGCTTGCTTACTCATTTCACGGAGATTGTTCCCCATGCGTATTCTGACGATTACGACCGTCCTCGTCGCAGCGTTTGCATTATCCAGCGCGGCGGCTGCGACCCTGACACCGCCCGACACAGCCTACAGCGCCACACGCGTCGTTGAGGCGGCGGGCATGACGATAAGCGGCGCGATCTACTACGACCACGGCCGAGAGCGTTGGGAAACGTCAGTGGAGGGCATGCGGCAGGTATCGATCCTGTTACCCGACGAAAAGAAGCTTCTGATGTATATGCCCGACATGAACATGGCGATGGAGATGGGCGCGGGCGACGTCGCCGATTACGGCATTGGCGAGATTTACGACGAGGGCATCGAGGCCGAAGAGCTGGGTGAAGAATCGGTCGAAGGCGAGCAGACGACCAAATACAGAATCGACCGGGATGACGTTGCAGCAACGATCTTTGTCTGGATGACACGCGATGGCATTCCGATGAAAGCCGAGGGCGCTGGCGCCGAAGGACAATTCTCGATGCTGCTGACCAACCTGACGCGCGGGGCACAGGACCCAGCGTTGTTTCGTCTACCCGATGGTGTCACGGCCATGAAAATGCCGGCAGGCATGCCGCCGATGATGCCGCGTTAGAGCCGCATCGCGCTATACAAGCGGACTGGCCAGTGCGGAACCGAATATTATTACGAAGAAAAGCAGCAGGCCGAGTGAAAGCCCGAGCGCACCTGCCGCGACATGCCTTGCGATTGCCATCTCGTCCATCCGGGAATCGTGACCGCCAATCGCTTTAATGTGCCGCGGCGACCATAGACTTGCATGATCCATACGGACCATGCCTCCGGCAGCCCATTGCAGGTTGCCGGGAAATCGGCTCCGGGCTCATTCCGCGCGAGCCGCATGACCGGGCTCTTGACCAAATGCCGGGAAGGGCTTATTTAAACCAACATACCAACTGGTTGGTTTATATTAAAATGCCCGAAGATCCCAGGACCTCGGCCGTTTTAACGGCCTCCCCGGAGCCCGATGGCCGACATGTTCGCGGCAACCGGACGCGGCATGCCCTGCTCGAGGCGGCCTTTGACGAGATCTACGAACAGGGATTCCGTTCGGCGAGCCTCAACGAGATCCTCCGCAGGGCCGGCTGCACCAAGGGCTCGCTCTATCACCACTTCCCCGACAAGCATGCGCTGGGTGTCGCGGCGGCGGCGGAATTTATCGGGGCATATATCAGGGATGTCTGGATCGAGCCGCTGCGCGCGACGGCTGATCCGCTCGCCACGATCCGCGCCATCATCGAACGCCATGCCCATGGCGGCATCGGCGTCGATCCGCGCTTCGGCTGCCCCTACCAGAATCTCAGCCAGGAGCTTTCCGGCATCGATGCCGGTTTCCAGGAAATTTTCACCGACCTTTTCGAACGCTGGCGCGGCGCCATCGCCGATGCGCTGGCGCGCGGTCAGGCCGAGGGCACCGTTCGTACCGGGATCGATGCGCGGGCCGTGGCGACGCTGATCGTCGCCAGCCATCAGGGCGTCGTCAGCATGATCAAGGCGACGCAGGACCTCGAAGTGGGGCACGCGGCGGCAACGGCATTTTTCGACTATCTGGAAAGCCTGCGGCCGTAACCGGCCGGCGGGGCAAGTGAGGGTTCATGAACGATTGGGTCGTCGCCTACGGCAAGGCAATTGTGAAGTTCCGCTGGCTGGTGGTGCTGGCCTCTGTCGCCGGCGTGCTCTACCTCGCCAGCGGCGGCCGCTTCATCGAGTTCTCGAACGATTACCGCTATTTCTTCACCGACCAGAACCCGAACCTGCAGGCCTTCGAACGGCTGGAGCGGACCTATACGAGCCCCGACACGCTGCTCTGGGTGCTAAAGCCCGATGAGGGCAAAGTGACGACACCCGAACGGCTCGCCATCGTCAAGGAAATCACCGAACGCGCCTGGCAGACGCCCTTCTCGACCCGCGTCGACAGCCTGACCAACTACCAGTACACCAGCGCCGAGAACGACGACCTGACGGTGCGTGACCTCGTGGAAGATCCGGCAAGCCTGAGCGCCGCCGAGGCCGACGCCATCGGTGCCATTGCGCT
>JAUXOE010000296.1 GCA_030682415.1 Parvibaculum sp. | reverse complement strand
GGCGCTCGCCGCCATGCATGGCCGCGCGTTGCTCGATATGGACCCGGCCGATGCGATCACCGTGGCACGCACGACCGCCGTCGAGGCGATGATGGAACTGATCCGCGGCGATCTCGCCGTGCTCGGCATCACGCATGAAGTGTTCTTTTCCGAGCTCTCGTTGCACGGATCCGGTGCGATCGAGGAAACGGTAAGGCTCTTGGAACAAAAGGGCCTGATCTATGTTGGCGTGCTGGAGCCGCCAAAGGGCGAGACGCCCGAGGATTGGGAACCACGGCCGCAGACGCTTTTCCGTTCGACGCAGTTCGGCGACGATGCCGACCGGGCCCTCAAGAAATCCGATGGGAGCTGGACCTATTTCGCGCCGGATATCGCCTATCATCACGACAAGTACCGGCGTGGTTACCGCACGCTGATCGACGTCTGGGGTGCCGACCATTCGGGCTATATCAAGCGCGTCAAGGCGGCCGTGGCTGCGCTGACGGACGGCGATGCGGAGATCGATGTCAAGGTTTGCCAGATGGTGCGGCTGTTCCGCAATGGTGAGCCGGTCCGAATGTCGAAGAGGTCCGGCGATTTCGTGACACTGCGCGACGTTGTGGACGAGGTCGGCAAGGATGTCGTGCGCTTCATGATGCTGACGCGCAAGAACGATGCGCCGCTCGATTTCGATTTTGCCAAGGTGACGGAGCAATCGCGCGACAATCCGGTGTTTTATGTTCAATACGCCCATGCGCGCATTCACTCCGTTTTGCGAAACGCGGCCGAGGCCGGTTACGACCTTTCCGATGGGGCGCTGGCAAACGCCGATCTGTCGCGTCTCGGCGACGAGGCGGAACTTGCGTTGCTTCGGCTGATGGCCGGTTTTCCGCGCCAGGTTGAGCAGGCCGCTCTTGCACATGAACCGCACCGGATTGCCTTCTATCTCGACGATCTGGCCGCGGCCTTCCACGGGCTCTGGAACAAAGGCAAGGACGATGCGTCCCTTCGTTTCATCCGCGAGGATGACAGGGATGCTACGCTTGCCAGGCTCGCATTGATTCGTGCTGCCGCATATGTCGTTGCTGCCGGTCTGGGGATTCTGGGGGTAGAGCCGACCGAGGAGATGCGCTGATGCCGAACCGGGATGGCCGCTGGGACGAGGATCCGGAATACGACTTCGATCCCGACGTCGAGGATTACGCGACCTTTGATGACGACGGAGGCCGTCGACGGGGGCCGTTGATGCTCCTCAGCATCGTGGCTCTGCTGGCGGTGTTTGCGGGCGTTGTGTTCCTCGCCTATCGGCAAGGCGATGTGAAGAGTGGCATCCCGCCGATCCTGCGCGCCGACGGCGAGCCGACCAAGGAAGTTCCGCTGAACCCCGGCGGCAAGAAATTTCCGCATCAGGATGCCGGCATTTACGACCGCCTTGGTGGAGAGACGAGCGCAGGACGGGGTGAGGCCGAACAATTGCTTCCGCCCGCCGAGGAGCCGCTGGCAATCGACCGCCCGGCCGATATATCGCCGCGTGATCAGCAAGCAATGGATCGGCTCGCGGAAGCAATAGATAGCGCGCCGCTTGATGCCGTCGTGCCGGGACCGACCGCGCCGGCAGATCCGCCGGAGCCTGCCGTTTCGCCGGCACCAACCGAAACGGAGCCGCAGGCAAGCGCTGCAGGAAGTCATGTCGTGCAGCTGGCCGCTTTCCGCGACGAGGCAGCCGCACGCGACGCGTTTAGCAAGCTCAAGGTCAAGTATCCCGATCTTTTGGGGGGCCTCGGTGCTGACATCCAGCGAGCCGATCTGGGCGCGCAAGGGATCTACTACCGGTTACGCGCCGGCTTTCTCGACAAGGCGGATGCCGATGCGCTTTGCGCGAAACTCGATGCGCAAGGGCAGGGCTGTTTCGTCAGACCGCGATGAGTGTGTCGGCAGCGGTCTATGGCTGCAGTGGCCTCGTGCTCGAGGCGGCAGAGCGGGCATTCTTTCGGGCAGCACGGCCCTGGGGCTTCATTCTATTCGCGCGCAATATCGACACGCCGCAACAGGTTCGGCGGTTGGTTGCCAGCTTGCGGGAGGCCGCCGGCCATGAGGCACAAATCCTGATCGATCAGGAAGGCGGCCGCGTTCAGCGCTTGCGTCCGCCTCAGTGGCAGAATTATCCGCCTGGTCGTGCTTATGGCGACCTCTATGCGCGCGATGCCGAAGCGGGGCTCGCGGCCGCGCGGCTCGGCGCCCGCCTGATCGCGGCAGATCTTCGTGCTCTCGGCATCACCATCGATTGCCTGCCGGTTCTAGATGTCCCGTCGCCGGGGGCGCATGATGTAATCGGCGATCGCGCCTATGCGGCGACGCCGGACAAGGTGACGGCGTTGGGACGGGCGGCCGCCAATGGCTTGCTGGCCGGCGGCGTATTGCCGGTGATGAAACATATTCCCGGACATGGGCGCGCCGTCGCGGACAGCCATATGAGTCTGCCGATCGTAACCGCGTTGCGCGGGGAACTTGAGGATGCGGATTTTCGCCCCTTCCATGCGCTGCGCGATCTGCCTTTGGCGATGACGGCGCATGTCGTCTACACGGCCATCGATCCGGATGCGCCGGCGACGACGTCGAAAAAGCTGATCGACGAAATCATTCGCCGACATATCGGCTTTGCGGGCCTGTTGATGTCGGACGATCTTTCGATGGAGGCCTTGGCGGGTGGCCTCGACGAACGCGCGCAGGCGAGCCTTGCGGCCGGTTGCGATGTCGTTCTGCATTGCAATGGGCGGATGGCTGAGATGGAGGCGGTGGCGCGCGCGGTGCCGGCGCTTCAGGGTCTTGCTCGAGACCGGGCCGATTCGGCGGTTGTGGCTCTGCCACGGCATGTCGAAGACCTCGATCCGGCCGAGAACCATGCGCGTTTGGCCGAATTTCTGGTGGCAGACGCTGAAGATCGCTGGGGATAAGCCGAGAAACAGGGTACCCGGGCCTAATGACGCGCGGTATAAGGGGCATTCGTCCCCGGCCGATGGGCAGAATCGGATCGCGGACGTATGGGGACTGCAAGAATCCGGGTCATATGCACAAGGCAGCCATGAGCGAGGCGCCCACACAAGGCGAAGCTGACCAAGGCGCTCCGGCAGGAGACGTCGCCTCTGACGACGCCGTGTCGAGTTTCGAAGAGGGGCCGCCGCGGCGTGACGGCGATCCCGGCGATACGCTGATTGTCGATCTTGACGGCTTCGAAGGGCCGCTGGACGTATTGCTGACGCTGGCACGCAACCAGAAGGTCGACCTCACCCGCATTTCAATTCTCAAGCTGGCTGAGCAATATCTCGACTTCATCGCCCATGCGCGACGGATGGAGCTCGATCTTGCCGCCGACTACCTCGTGATGGCGTCATGGCTTGCTTACCTCAAGTCAAAACTGTTGTTGCCTGCGCCCGAGGAAGAAGAAGGCCCATCGGGTGCCGAGATGGCGGCGCGGCTCGCTTTCCAGCTGCAGCGGCTCGAGGCGATGCGCAAGGCAGCCCAGGAAATTTTCGGGCGGAGTTGCCGGATGGGTATTCAGGTCTTTCCGCGCGGCGCGCCGGAAGGCATTCGGGTCATCAAAACAAGTAACTATCAAGGAACGCTGTTCGAACTGCTCAAGAGTTATTCCGAGCAGCGCCTGAAAGGTCACGAGACCAAATGGGAGCCGAAACGGCTGCCGGTCATGGCGATCGAAGCGGCGCGAAAGCGCCTCGAAGCGATGATGGGTATGATGTTCGATTGGGGCCGGATCGACAATTTCCTGCCCGTTGATGAAATGAGTGCACCGATGCGACGTTCGGCGATGGCGAGCATGTTGAGTGCGGCGCTGGAGCTTGCCAAGGACGGGCATATGGAATTGCGCCAGTCCGGCGCATTCGGACCGTTGTTTGTGCGCCGTCGTGAAGCGAAATCCGAAGAGACCACCCCAGAGAAGACCAAGGAATGACGGACGAGACAGTTCAGGATACGGAAGCCAAGGGCGATATCGAAATGGAGATCGAAGATGACGACGGGGGCGATGCGGACGCGGCGTCCGAGAATGTCGTTCGCTTTCCGGTCAATGCCACGGAACACGCCGCGCTGATCCGCATGGTCGAGGTGCTGCTTTTCGCGGCCGCAGAACCGCTCGACATCGACAGTATCGCCAGCCGGCTGCCTGATGGCGCCGATGTCGGTGCGGCCATTGAGGACCTGCAAAAAACCTATGAGGGGCGCGGCGTCAATCTCGTTCGGATCGCCAACAAATGGATGTTCCGGACGGCCGATGACCTGGCCTTTCTGATGGAGCGGGAAGCGGTCGAGCAACGGCGTTTGTCGCGGGCGGCAATGGAGACGCTGGCGATCGTCGCCTACCATCAACCCGTCACGCGCGCCGAAATCGAGGAAGTCCGGGGCGTGACCGTCTCGAAGGGGACGCTTGATGTGCTGATGGAGACGGGGTGGGTGCGCCTGCGCGGTCGCAAGCGTACGCCGGGCCGCCCGGTGACCTATGGCACAACCGAAGAGTTCCTCGTGCATTTCGGTCTGGAAAATGTCGGCGACCTGCCTGGAGCCGATGAATTGAAAGCGGCCGGCCTTCTCGATGGACGCCTGCCGCCGGGCTTCGACATTCCCAATCCGAGCGAAAGCGGCGCCGAGGGCGATGGCGAGTTCGCCGACGAGGAAGAGTATGGCGCAGCTCTTGACGAGCATATGGCTCAGGATGTCGTGGAAGACAATTAACGCGCGATCGGCTCATCCACTTTATGATGTTTGTTGAAATTCTCTTTTTAAATCATCTTGTTAGTGGATATTGTTAACTATAAGTCTTGTTCCCGATTCCATGGGCAGGTGGCACTAACGCTCTGAAATGGTGTCGCAATTCGGCGGCAAAACGCCCATATTGAAACGAGGTAGTGCCGGTTACAGAAGCGTGGGCGTTTTCACGCTGGTGGAGAGACAAATGCCGAGTTGGACGCAAATACTGCTGGTGGTCGTACTGATCGTGCTGCTGTTCGGCAGGGGCAAGATTTCCGACATGATGGGTGACTTCGCGAAGGGCATCAAAAGCTTCAAGAAGGGGCTTTCGGAAGAGGATGAGGCCGATATCGCTCGACCGGAGCCAAAGACCATTGATGCGACTGTAAGCCGGGAAGAGGGCGCCGAGGCCAAGAACAAGGCCACCAACGGCTAGTAGGCGCGGGCGCCGGGTTCGAGGCATTTCAGAGCAATATGTTCGATATCGGATGGTCAGAGCTGCTTGTCATTGCGGCGGTCGCCATCATCTTCGTAGGCCCCAAGGACCTGCCGCGGATGATGCGGACGGTCGGCCAGTATGTGGCCAAAGTCCGGGCGATGGCGCGTGAGTTTCAGAGTTCGTTCGAGGATCTGGCGCGCGAAACCGAGCTTGAGGAATTGCGCAAGGAAGTCACCGGCCTTCGCGACGTTGCCTCGGCACCGCTTAGAAAACTCCAGCAGGAAATCGACAAGCCCATGAAGATCGGCGCTGGCGGTGCGGGTGCGGCTGCTGCCGCTTCGGCGTCTGCGGCCCGTGCTGCCGAGATCGCCGCGGGTGAGCCGGCCGAAACCGGCGATATATCGCCTGAAATGCAGGAAGGGTTGAGGGAAGCCGAAGCCATCCACGCGTTCGGAGTGAGTGACCCGGCGCGCGCGGAGCCGGCAGATTCCGAGCGTGACGACAAATGAGCGTCAATGCTGCCGCGCCGGATCCGGATGATGAGGTTGAGGCGTCGCGAGCGCCGCTGATCGATCATTTGATTGAATTGCGTTCTCGGCTGATCCGCTCGGTAATTGCCATTGCGATAGCTTTCGGAATTTGCTTCGCCTTCGCCGATGACATTTTCAATATCTTGATCAAGCCCTATGAAGTTGCGGTCGGGTCGGGCCCCGAGGCGCGTTTCATTTTTACCGCGCCGCAGGAATTTCTGATCACGCAACTGAAGCTCGCCTTTTTCGGTGCGATGTTTCTCGCCTTTCCGATCATCGCCTCGCAGATCTACATGTTCGTCGCGCCGGGCCTCTACAAGAACGAGCGCCACGCCTTCCTGCCTTATTTGGTGGCCACGCCCATTCTGTTTCTGATTGGTGCGGGGCTGGTCTATTTCGGGGTCATGCCGCTCGCACTGCAGTTCTTCATGAACATGCAGCAAGAAGGCGGCGAGGGGCGGACGGCGATCGAATTGATGCCGCGTGTCAGCGAGTATCTGAGCCTCATCATGACGCTGCTCTTCGCCTTCGGCATGTGCTTCCAGTTGCCGGTCATCCTGATGCTCCTGGCGCGGATTGGCGTCGTCAATGCCGCCCAGCTTCGCAGGGGTCGGCGCTATGCCATCGTCATTGTCTTCGCCGTCGCGGCCTTTCTGACGCCGCCCGACTTCTTCAGCCAGATCGCGCTCGGGGTTCCGACCCTGCTGCTCTACGAGTTTTCGATTTTCGGTGTGTCCTGGACCGAAAGACGGCAGGCTGCGGCGGCGGCCGAAGCCGAGGATGCGGCCGAGGCCTGATCCGCCATCATCTGGACGGTTGGGGTCTTTGCGCCTATACAAGGCGCGAAAACGAACGGGCCGGTGGGAGATGATTCGATCTCGCTGATTGCCCGGTCGCAGCCGGATTTCCTGCCATTTCCAGAGGTGTCATGTTCGACATCAAAGCCATTCGTGACGATGCCGGCGCCTTCGATGCCGGGCTCGCCAAGCGCGGGCTCGAGCCACAAGCTGCGCGCCTGATCGAAATCGACGAGCGGCGGCGCCAGATCGTCACCCGTCTTCAGGAAATGCAGCAGCGGCGCAACGACGCCTCGAAGCTGATCGGCCAGGCCAAGGCCAAGAAGGACGAGGTGGCGGCGCAGAAGCTTATGGACGAGGTCGCCAGCCTGAAGGGCGACCTTCAGAAAGGCGAGGAGGAAGAGCGGCAGGTCGATGCCGAGCTTGCGGCGGCGCTGGCCTCGATCCCGAACATCCCGCTCGATGGCGTGCCGGTCGGCCCGGACGAGAGCGCCAATGTCGAGAGCCATCGCCACGGCACACCCCGCGCGATGAATTTCAGGCCGCGTGAGCATTTCGATCTCGGCGAGGCCCTCGGTCTGATGGATTTCGAGACGGCGGCGAAGCTCTCCGGCGCGCGTTTCACGGTGCTGAAGGGCCCGCTGGCGCGGCTCGAACGCGCCATCGGCAATTTCATGGTCGACCTGCATACGAGCGAGTTCGGTTACGAGGAAGTCGCGCCGCCGCTGATGGTACGTGACGACGCCATGTTCGGCACGGCGCAGTTGCCAAAATTTGCCGATGACCAATTCGCGACGTTCAAGGGGCAGGGGCGCGACGACCAGGAAAAGTACTGGCTGATCCCGACCGCCGAGGTGCCGCTGACCAATCTGGTGCGCGAGAGCATTCTTTCGGAAGAGGAATTGCCGAAACGCTTCACGGCCTACACGCCTTGCTTCCGCGCCGAAGCCGGTGCGGCAGGGCGCGACACGCGGGGAATGATCCGCCAGCACCAGTTTTCGAAGGTCGAGCTGGTGTCGATCACGACGCCCGACAAATCGCTCGAAGAGCATGACCGGATGCTTGCCTGTGCCGAGGAAGTGTTGAAGCGGCTCGGCCTGCATTACCGCGTGATGGTGCTCTCGACCGGTGACATGGGATTTGCCGCGCGCAAGACCTACGACATCGAGGTCTGGCTGCCGGGGCAGAATGCCTATCGCGAGATTTCGTCCTGCTCGGTTTGCGGCGATTTCCAGGCGCGGCGGATGAATGCGCGCTACCGCCCGAAGGGCGAGAAGGGTACCCGTTTCGTACACACGCTGAACGGCTCCGGCCTCGCGGTTGGACGGACGCTGGTGGCGGTGATGGAAAATTACCAGCAGGCAGACGGTTCGATCGAGGTGCCGGAAGCGCTGCGTCCCTATATGGGTGGGTTGGAGGTCATTGCGCCTCATGGGTAAGCCCGCGGCCAAAGGCCTTCGTATTCTGGTCACCAATGATGACGGCATTCATGCGCCGGGCCTCAAGGTGCTGGAGAAGATCGCGCACAAGTTGACACGCGATGTCTGGACCGTCGCACCGGAGGAGGAGCAGAGCGGGTCAGCGCATTCGCTGTCGCTGGCAAACCCGCTTCGCGTCCGCAAGCTTGCAGCGCGCAAATATGCGATCAAGGGAACGCCGTCGGACTGCGTGCTGATGGCCGTGCGTCATATCATGAAAGACGAGACGCCCGACCTCGTGCTGTCGGGTGTCAATCGTGGCCAGAACATTGCCGACGATGTGACCTATTCCGGCACCATCGCGGCGGCGATGGAGGGAACGCAGCTCGGCATACCGTCGATTGCGCTCAGCCAGGCATTCGGCTTCGGCGGCAATATGAAACTCAAATGGTCGACGGCCGAGCATTTCGCGCCGGACATCATCAAGAAGCTCGTCGCAGCGGGATGGCCCGCGGATGTCTTGATCAATATCAATTTTCCGGATGTCGTGCCGCAATCGGTAACCGGTGTCGAGGTGACGCGGCAGGGAAAGCGCGACCAATCGCTGGTTCGCGTCGAGGAGCGGATCGACGCGCGCAACAATCCCTATTACTGGCTCGGCTTCGAGCGCATTCTCAGCAACCCGCCGCAGGGAACAGATCTACGCGCCATCTATGAAGGCCGCATCTCGATCACGCCGTTGCATATGGACCTCACGCATGCCGGTACGGCAAAGGCGCTCAACGCCGCGCTCGGCACGCTTCCGTTGAAACGTCCGCGTCGGAAATCGTGAGGTTCCGGTGAGCGACGAATCGCCTATGGACGAGATCGAACAAGGCAAGATCGAGTTGATCATGGGCCTGCGCCGGCAAGGCATCCGCGACAAACGGGTGCTCTCGGCACTTGAGCGTGTCCCACGCGAGCAATTCATCAGCGGCACATTTCGCAAGCAGGCTTATGAGGATCATGCCCTGCCGATCGAGTGTGGGCAGACGATCAGCCAGCCCTATATCGTCGCCTACATGACCGAACAGCTGCAGGTCGGCGAACGGATGAAGGTACTGGAAGTCGGCACGGGCTCGGGCTACCAGGCGGCCGTGCTGGCGCGCCTTTGCCGTCGCGTCTACACGATTGAGCGCTATCGGACCCTTCTGAAAGACGCCCTGAAACGCTTTGAGAACCTCAATATTCACAATATCACCGCCAAGGTCGGGGACGGCGGTCAAGGTTGGCCCGAACAGGCGCCGTTCGACCGAATCATTGTGACCGCGGCCGCACCGGCTGTCCCGCAAAAGCTGGTCGAGCAGCTCAAGGAAGGCGGGCTGATGATCGTCCCCGTTACGACATCTGGCGGCCGGGGAGAGCAGAAACTTGTGCGGATCGAGCGGACGGGCGAAGGTGTGAAGCGCGAGGAACTTTTACCGGTGCGCTTTGTGCCATTGGTCGAAGGTGTCGCGAAAGAAACCTGAACGCCTGAGAGGGAGTGGCTGGCAAAGATGCGGCGCGGCGGTCACAGCATGAGGGTGGCGAGATTGATCGGCGCGCTCGCGTCGGTATTGCTTGTGGCGGCCTGCGGCAGCAGCGGCGAGCGTCCCTGGTGGGATGGACAATCCGTCGGCGGCCAGCGTTTGCCGATGGCGCGCCCGGGCGATGCGGTTACGTCGAGCGGCGACTACGTGGTCCGTCGCGGCGACACTGTTCACAGCATTGCAAGGGCGCATGACGTGCCGCTGCGTTCGATCATCGACGCCAACCGACTGGCGCCGCCCTATGCCATTCGGGTCGGACAGAAATTAACGATCCCGGCGGGACGGTTCCATGTCGTAAGGAGCGGCGACACGGTCTACAGCATTTCCCGGCAATACAATGTCGATATGGCGTCGCTGACCAGCCTCAACCGCCTGCGGGAACCCTATACGATCAGGGTTGGCGAACGGCTGCAGCTCCCGTCGCGCGGCACAGCACAGCCCGTTGTCGACAGCGACATGGCCGGTGGCCCGGTGCCGATAGCGCGACCGGTCGCTGGCGCGGCCGTTGCGTCGTCTCAACCGGCGGTGACGACAACCACTCAACCAAAGAGCGCGTTGCCCGCGGCTCCGGCCGCGACCGGCGGGTTTATCTGGCCGATAGAAGGCAAGATTCTCTCGACATATGGGCCCAAGGCCAACGGGCTGCACAATGATGGCATCAACATTGCCGCGGAAATGGGTGCGCCGGTCAAGGCAGCACAAAGTGGTGTCGTTGCCTATGCCGGCAATGAATTGAAGGGCTATGGCAATTTGCTTTTGATCCGGCATGAAGGTGACCTGATCACGGCCTATGCGCATAACAGCAAATTGCTGGTGCAGCGCGGCGACACGGTCACGCGCGGCCATACCATTGCACAGGCCGGAAATTCCGGCAGCGTTGTCACGCCTCAGGTGCATTTCGAAGTGCGACGGGGCGCCAAAGCGCTCGATCCGCAGTTGTTTATCGGCCGCTAGCCGAGTTGTTGGCCAAGGCGGCCGGCCAGATCCTGAATGTATTGCCAGGCCACGCGACCAGATCGTGCGCCGCGCGTCGCAGCCCACTCGATCGCTTCGGCGTGCAGCCTTTCCGTTTCAATCATCAATCCATAGTGAGCGGCATAGGCCTCGACCATGCCGAGGAAGTCTGCCTGGCTGCAATTGTGAAAACCGAGCCATAAGCCGAACCGGTCGGAGAGCGATACCTTTTCCTCGACGGCCTCCGACGGATTGATGGCGGTTGAGCGTTCGTTCTCGACCATGTCGCGGGGCATCAAGTGGCGGCGGTTCGATGTCGCATAGAAAATCACGTTGCGCGGCCGTCCCTCGATGCCGCCTTCAAGCACCGCCTTGAGAGACTTGTAGCTGGTGTCGTCGTGATCGAAGGAGAGGTCGTCACAATAGATGATGGCAAGCCGAGATTGTCCGCGCAAAAGCGACATCAGGCGCGGCAGGCTCTCGATGTCCTCGCGATGAATCTCGATCAGGATCAGGCTGTGCGGCATTTCTTCGTTGACGGCCGCATGCGCCGCTTTCACGAGGGAACTCTTGCCCATGCCGCGGGCGCCCCAAAGAAGTGCATTGTTGGCGGGAAGGCCGCGGGCGAAGCGCCGCGTGTTGTCGAGCAGGATATCGCGAACCTGATCGATTCCCCTCAGTAGGGGGAGATCGACCCGGGCGACCTCCGGGACCGGGACCAGCGCCGCTGTTTCGGCGTCCCAGACAAAGGCATCTGCGGCCCTGAAATCGGCCGTGACGCTCCCGGGCGGCGCGAGACGTTCGAGCGCCTCGGCGATGCGGTGCAGTTGGGCTTCAATATTGGCTTTGTCGGTCATTGCAGCGCTCGTCGGGGCAATCCAAACGGGGGGTGGGGTGCGGACCCTAGCACCTTGGGTCGTGCCCGAAAATGCCTGTCAGAGCCGTTGCTTAGGTGAAATGGAAGAGGCCCGGGTCAGCGGTTTGCAAATGCCCTACCGGCCGCTATAGTCCGGCGCAATCCAGCGCGGCGCGGCAGCCCGCCGCGGAGCAGACAGTCGAAACAGGAGAAATTGATGGGTGGCGGCGGCACTTCGGAATTCTTGATCTCGTTATTTCCGTTTATCGCGCTGTTCGCGATCATGTATTTTCTTATTCTCCGGCCCCAGCAGAAGCGGATGCGACTGCATCGTGAGATGGTCGCCAATGTCCGCCGCGGCGATGTGGTGGTAACGGCTGGCGGCCTTGTCGGGAAGATCGTCAAGGTCGAGGACGCCGAGGTCCAGGTCGAAATCGCCGATGGAGTCCGGGTGCGGGTCGTCAAGACCACATTGACAGATGTGCGCTCGAAATCGGAACCGGTGCCGGCCAACGCCAATTCCCCTTCGTAACGCTGCTCGCGGGAGCCGCCCGCAAAGGGGGGACATGCCGATATGCTTCACTTTGAACGCTGGAAAATAACGCTGATCGTCTTGCTTTGCGTGGCAGGGCTAGCCTATTCGGCGCCGAATTTCGTGCCTCGGGCATCGCTCGAGGGTGTGCCGAGTTGGTTGCCAAACCAGCAGATCAATCTCGGTCTCGATCTTCGTGGCGGCTCTTACATGTTGCTCGAGGTCGATACGCGATCGCTTGTCCAGGATCGGCTCCAATCGCTCCTCAACGATGTTCGTGTGGCGCTCGGCAACGAGCGCGTTCTTTATACGGGTCTCGGTATACGAAATTCGGATGTCTCGGTGCGTATCACTCGACCTGAAGACATTGAAAAGGCGCGGACGGCGATTGACGGTATCGGCACAACGATTGCCGGGAATGTTTTCTCGGCTTTACCGGAGCGTGACATTGCGGTGCGCGTCAGCGCACAGGAGATCGTGGTCTCGTTAACCGAACCGGCAATCGTCGCGCGCACGCAGTCGGCTGTGCAGCAATCCATCGAAATCGTGCGCCGCCGTATTGACGAACTGGGTACGACTGAACCCGTCATCCAGCAACAGGGGGCAAGCCGAATTCTGGTGCAGGTTCCTGGACTTGATGATCCGCAGCGTTTGAAAGAACTGCTTGGACGAACGGCGAAGATGAATTTTCGTCTCGTCAGCAACGCGATGTCGGGCGAGCAGGCTGTGGCAACGCGAACAGTTCCGACGGGCACCGAGATTATCTACACCGCAGATGCGCCGCGTTCGCCAGTTCTCGTCGAGCGTCGTATCATGGTCGGCGGTGATAAGCTCGTCGATGCGCAACCGGCCTTCGATCAGCAGTCTGGAGCACCGGTCGTTAACTTCCGTTTCGATTCCACGGGCGCGCGGCAGTTCGGTGAGGTGACACGCAACAATGTCGGCAGGCCGTTCGCGATCGTGCTTGATGATGAGGTGATCAGTGCTCCTGTGATCCGCGAACCGATCATGGGTGGCTCGGGGCAGATCAGCGGCAACTTTACCGTGCAAGCGGCCAATGATCTGGCGATCCTGTTGCGTGCGGGTGCTTTGCCTGCGCCGCTAAATGTGCTTGAGGAGCGGACGGTTGGCCCGGGCCTTGGCGCCGATTCAATCAGGGCGGGTGAAGTCGCCGCGGTGATTGGCAGCATTGCGGTTGTCGTCTTTATGATCGCGAGTTATGGGTTTTTCGGTGTATTGGCGGTGGTGGCGCTCACCCTCAATATGGCGATGATCTTTGCTGTTTTGTCGGTGTTGCAGGCAACACTTACCCTTCCTGGCATTGCCGGCATTGTGCTGACAGTCGGCATGGCGGTGGACGCCAATGTGTTGATCTACGAACGCATACGCGAGGAGATTGCATCGGGGAAGGGGCCTGTCCCGGCGATAGAGACCGGCTACAACAAGGCTCTGTCGTCCATTCTCGATGCCAATATCACGACGTTGATTTCGGCGGCTATCCTGTTCCAGATGGGATCCGGTCCTGTGCGAGGCTTTGCCGTAACACTCGGCGTCGGCATCATCACTTCGGTATTCACCGCTTACACTGTCAACCGCCTGATGCTCTCGGTTTGGATACGCCGCCGGCGTCCGAAAACTATTTACCTGTAAACGCCGGGACGGAGCCAGACATATGCGTCATCTCAAGCTGATTCCCGACGATACGCACATCCCGTTCGTCAAGTTCCGTCAGGTCGCGGTGGCATTCTCGTTGCTGGTCATTGTGGCGTCGGTGGCGCTTTTCTTCGCGCGCGGTCTCAATTTCGGTATCGACTTCAAGGGCGGCATCATGATTGAGATCGCCACCGACGGGCCGGCCGATCTCGCTCAACTGCGCGCGACAATGGGCGGTCTTGGACTGGGTGAAGTCCAGATTCAGGAGTTCGGTCAGGCCGACGACGTTCTAATCCGTATTCCTTCGCCTGCCGAGGGCGGTGAGGCGGCGTCGCAGGAAGTCGTCAATGCCGTACGCGCGGCGCTCGATGATGTGGTTGTCGAATACCGGCGCGTCGAAGTCGTGGGACCACAAGTTAGCGGTGAGCTTGTCAGAAGTGGTACACTTGCCGTTGTGCTCGCGATGGCTCTGATGCTTATCTATATCTGGTTTCGCTTCGAATGGCAGTTCAGTCTTGGGGCGATCGTTTCGCTGGTTCACGACGTGTTTGCGACGATTGGCATTCTCTGCATTCTGCAGATTGAGTTCAATCTGCAGATGATCGCGGCGATCCTGACCATCGTCGGCTATTCGATGAACGACACCGTCATCGTCTATGACCGCGTCCGGGAGAACTTGCGCAAATACAAGAAGATGGATCTTGGGGAGTTGGTCGATCTATCGATCAATCAGACGCTGTCGCGCACTGTCATCACCTCGGGCACGACGCTCCTGGCATTGCTCTCTCTCTTCGTCTTCGGCGGCGAGGTCTTACGCGGATTCACCTTCGCTATGATTTTTGGCATTCTGATCGGCACTTATTCGTCGATCTTCATCGCGGCGCCGGTCATTCTTGCGGTCGGCGTTTCGCGCGACTGGTCGGGCAACACCACAGGCAAGGCGGCGGAGGGCAAGTCCGAGGCCAAGGCGTGAGTGGTGGCCCTCCGGGCATGAAGCCGCGCTTTTCTGGACAACCGCCGGTCGATGCCTATGGCGATGGCGGCTTTCGCCTCGAAGGGCAGCGTTTCGAAGGCTCGATCATCGTCACGCCGCAGGGTCTCTATCCCTGGTCCGTTGCCACGCTCGATGATGTAACGGCAGAGTCGCTCGCCGTTCTGGCCGATGGGGCCGGCACCTTCGATTTTCTGCTGATCGGGTCCGGCGAGACCTTTGCTCGATTGCCGGTGCAGGTGCAGAGACATTTCGAATCGCGCGGGTTCTCTCCGGACATAATGAAGACCTCGGCTGCCTGCCGGACCTACAACATGATGCTCGGCGAAAACCGCCGCGTTGCCGCGGCGCTGATCGCCGTTCCCTGATTGCCGGGCCTCGCGGGCTTGGCTTTTGCGGCGGAAACTCCTAGTTTTCATGCCAGTATCGCGACATTGAGTCGCGCCGGTTTCGGCATCCGATCCGGCCGCCCTCCACGAGGCAGAGGCCGGAGGCGGCACCGGGCAATCAGACGGGGAGGACCATCATGGCTGCCATTCTCACATCGCTCCGCAACACGGTGATCGCCGGCTTCGTGCTGGCGGTAATTCTGGTGCTGCTCTATCTCAACTGGGGCGGGTCGCTGGGCGATTATGCCTTCTGGGCGTTTTTCTTTCGCTGGTTGCATGTCATCAGCGGCGTGATGTGGATCGGTCTGCTCTGGTATTTCAACTTCGTGCAGATGCCGTCCATGCCAAAAATCCCTGACGACCAGAAGCCTGCGGTGAGCAAGGTGATCGCGCCCGAGGCGCTGTTCTGGTTTCGCTGGGGTGCGATGGCGACCATCGTCACCGGTATCATCGTCGCTCACATGAACGGTTATCTGCTCGACGCCTACACGCTCGGCGCGATGACCGGCTTCATGGTGCCGAAGAACATCGCTATCGGCATCGGTATGTGGCTCGGCACGATCATGTGGTTCAACGTCTGGTTCGTGATCTGGCCGAACCAGAAGATCGCGCTCGGGATCGTCGACGGTCCGGCCGAGGCGAAGCCTGCGGCGGCGCGCACTGCGATGCTCTTCTCGCGCACCAACACGATGCTTTCCGTGCCCATGCTTTTCTCCATGGTCGCGGCGCAGAACATCTACTGATCGAGCGGTACGGACGAACAAGGGCGGGGCTGCCATGATGGCGGCCCCGTTTTCTTTGAGGGATGTGGTATGACGCAAATAGCGGCGGCGTTCGCGATCTGCTTTGCGGAAGTCAGGCAGCACGATCACGACCGCTTTCTGACTGTCTTGCTGGCGCCCGCATCGGCGCGCGATGCGTTGCTGGCACTGTATGCCTTTAACCTGGAGATCGGGCGTATCCCGGCTGCGGTCAGTGAGCCGATGATGGGGCATATCCGGCTGCAGTGGTGGCGCGAAACCGTCGAGGGTCTTGATCGGGGCGAGACACGCGGCCATGCGGTTGCCGAAGTGTTGGCGGCAACGAACCTGCCGCGCGAGGGCCTTCTGGCGCTGATTGATGCGCGCGAGCGTGACCTGTCGGAGGAACCCTTCGCCGATCTTCCAGCGCTCGAATCCTATGCGGCGACAACTTCGGCTGCGGTCATGCATCTCGCCTCGGGGACGCTTGCTGCGGCCGCGCCGGAGCACGTCATTTGCAGTGCCGGCATTGCCTATGCACTCACAGGACTGCTCCGCGCCTTGCCACTTCACGCTTCGCAAGGACGCCTCTTCATGCCGGCCGACCTGTTGCGTCGTCACGAAGTCGATCCGCATACGGTTTTGGCAGGCGCGATGACCGAGGGCCTGCGTGGCGTCATGTGCGATGTGGCAGACCGGGCGCGGGTGCTGCTTGCCGAAGCGCGGCGTGAGCTGGTGCCGCAGGCTGCATTGCCGGCTCTTCTACCGGCGGCGCTATGCGACCGCTATCTCGACTTGATGACGGCAAGGGCATTCGATCCGTTCCGCCAAACGACAGATATGCCAGCGTTCCGGCTTCAGCTGCGATTGCTGCGCGCTAAAATGACCGGTCGCATTTGACTAATCTGCAGCCTGTGCCGTCGGATTAAGCCAATGGTCGAGATCGGCCAAGGCGCGTGATGTGTAGGCGCGTTTGCGGGCTGGGGCCTTGGCCTTGCCGCGTGGGCGCTTGCCGTTTTCGTCGAGCGGCACTTCGGGTGGCGGAAAGAGGCCAAAATTGACGTTCATCGGCTGAAAGGTCGTTGCGTCGGCGTCGCCGGTGATGTGGGCGAGCAGGGCGCCCAGCGCCGTCGTGCGCGGCGGCGAATGCGGCGTCCGGCCGAGCCGTTCGGCAGCGGCGAAGCGTCCGGCTAGTAGTCCCATTGCACCGCTTTCGACATATCCCTCGACACCGGTGATCTGCCCGGCAAAGCGCAGGCGCGGTTCCTTTGCAAGCCGCATCGACGGGTCGAGCAGTTTCGGGCTATTGAGGAAGGTATTGCGGTGCAGGCCGCCGAGCCGCGCGAATTCGGCGCCTTCAAGTCCCGGTATCGTGCGGAAGATGCGCGTCTGCTCGCCGTGTTTCAGCTTGGTCTGGAAGCCGACCATGTTGTAGAGCGTGCCGAGTTTGTTGTCCTGGCGTAGCTGGATCACGGCGTAAGGCTTCTCATCCGGCTTGTGCCGGTTGGTCAGACCGACCGGTTTC
>JAUXOE010000295.1 GCA_030682415.1 Parvibaculum sp. | reverse complement strand
GGTGGCCGGCGACGGCGCGACGCCGGCGGTGCGGGAAATCGCCGAGAGCTTCGCCCGCAGCGACCCGCGCATCCGCTTTTCCGACCGGCCGAAGGAACCGTTTCGCGGCGTCGCCAATCGCGACCGCGCCGTGCGCGCGGCGGCCGCCGAGCGCATCTTCTACAATGACGATGACGATCTGCTGTTGCCGCGGCATGTCGAACTGCTCGGCGCGGCGCTGGACAAAGCCGATGTGGTCGACACGCCGGCAGTATCCGTGCAGGTCGACGGCGCCGTGTCGCTGGCGCTCAGCGACTCCGCCCATCCGGAAATGAAACGCCTGCTGATCGAGGACAAGTTCAAGGGCGTCTTCGACACGCATCTGGCGCACAGCAAGGAAGTCTATCTCAGCGGTGCCGGGGCATGGATGGCGGCAACCGACCGCCGCGTCGTATGGCACATGCTGAAATTCTTCGCCCTGGACCCCGCCATTCGCTGGACGACGCTGCAACGCGTCACCGCGCTGTCGTTTCACGGCGCCGGCCGCACCGGCATGCCGGACGCGGCCCGCGCCGCTGAAATTGCCGGCTGGTTTGCCCGGATCGGCGCGGCCGACTTCGAAGAGCAACTGCGGCGGGAAGGCGGCTATGCCTTTCATGTCCTGCAATTGCTGGGGGCGATGGCCCGGGCCGGAAATCCGGCCCATGGTGCGGCGGCGCGCAAGCTGATCGACGGTGCCATGCAGCAGGCAGCACCCGCGCCGCGCCAGCTTGCCGCGATCGAGGCCGTGCGCGATCTGGCCGACGGCATCTGCCCCGAACCCGACGCAGCGCTTTCGGCGCTGGAGGAAATGATCGATGCGCGGGTCGGCCCCTATTTCACCGCGCCGAACCTCGCCGCCACCTTCGCCGGACCGATGTCACCTGACGCAATGACGGCGCTGCTGGCGCGCTGCCGGAAGCGGCCGGCATTGTCGTTGCTGCGGTTTCACCTGGCCGCACGCCAGAACGCGATCGATGCGGCCATGCTTGACGACGTCGAGCAGGGTTTCCGCGACACCGCCGATTGGACCCGCTTCTATTTCGGGTATTCGGTGGCGCAAGGGTTGAGCGGCCGCGCCAACATGGCCGCCTGGGACTGGATCGAGAGGGTGCGCGAGCGGGCGCCGCATTCCCATCACGCCCTTCCCTATTGGCGCCTGCGGCAGGGCCTCGCCCAGCGGCTCGCCTTCGCGGCCGAGGCCGATGCCGCAACGGCGCAGATCGACAGCCTCGCCGACAGCATGACGTGAGGGAGAGGCATGGGTGTCATCCGTGCTGAGTTGGCCGTTCAAACTAAGCTGCAACACGGCAACGGCGTCAGGCAATCGTGCCGCCCATGGACACCGGCTTCCTCCCTTCGCTGCTTCGCAGCTATGGGAGGCGGGTCGCCGGGGTGACAGATATTTTGACCGGAATGATGGCGTGAAAGAGAAAGAGTGGTGAGCCCTGATGGGATCGAACCATCGACCTACTGATTAAAAGTCAGCCGCTCTACCGCTGAGCTAAGGGCCCGCCGGAGGGCGGAATCTCGTGCCGCCGCTCAAAAGGTGGGCGGAACTTAAGGGGCGCGTCGGGCGGGGTCAACCACGGGGTTGGATTGCGGGTAAATCCTTTTCGGGCTTGGGGATTTGGGGGACGAGCCACGGGATGACGCCGAGATTTGAGCGCCGGGTCATGCCCCTCACACCGGCTCGATATCGCCACCGGCCTGGGCGGCCTTGAAGCCGGCGATAAAGGCCTCGAAGCGTGCTTCGGCGATGGCGGCGCGCATCTCGGCCATCAGGCTCTGGTAGTAATGGAGGTTGATCCAGCTGACCAGCATCGAGCCCAGCATCTCGCCCGACTTGATCAGGTGGTGGAGATAGGCGCGGGAATAGTCGCGCGCGGCGGGGCATGTGCTGTCCGCATCGAGCGGGCGCGGGTCGGCCGCGTGGCGGGCATTCTTGAGGTTGACCTTGCCGCGCGCCGTGAAGGCAAGGCCGTGGCGGCCATTGCGGGTCGGCATCACGCAGTCGAACATGTCGATGCCGCGGCGCACCGCTTCGACGAGATCGTCGGGCGTGCCGACGCCCATCAGATAGCGCGGCTTGTCGTCGGGGAGCGCGGGCAGCGTGAAATCGAGCACGCGCAGCATTTCGGCCTGGCCCTCGCCGACCGCGAGACCGCCGACCGCATAGCCGTCGAAACCGATTTCCTGAAGACCGGCGGACGAGCGCTTGCGCAGGGGCTCGTAAGTGCTGCCCTGGACGATGCCGAACAGCGCCATGCCGGGCGCGCGGTGCGGCTGCGCGGCGAAGGCCGCCTTCGAGCGCGCGGCCCAGCGCAAGGAGAGCTCCATCGACTTTTCGGCTTCGGCCTCGGTCGCCGGAAAGGGCGTGCATTCGTCGAGCTGCATCTGGATATCGGAACCGAGCAGGCACTGGATTTCGATCGAGCGCTCGGGCGAGAGCATGTGGCGCGAGCCGTCGAGATGCGACTGGAAGGCGACGCCCTCCTCGCTCATCTTGCGCAGCTTCGACAGCGACATCACCTGGAAGCCGCCGCTGTCGGTCAGGATCGGATGCGGCCAGTTCATGAAATGGTGCAGGCCGCCCAGCGCCGCCACTTCCTCGGCGCCGGGGCGCAGCATCAGATGATAGGTGTTGCCGAGCACGATGTCGGCGCCGGTGGCGCGCACCTGGTCGGGATACATCGCCTTGACGGTGGCGGCCGTGCCGACCGGCATGAAGGCCGGCGTGCGGATTTCCCCGCGCGGCGTCGAGATGGCGCCGGTGCGGGCGTTGCCGTCGGTGGCGTGGAGCGAAAAGGAAAAGGTGCTCATGGCGCGGCCCTGTAGATCAAGGTGGCATCGCCATAGGAATAGAAGCGGTATTGCGCGGCGACCGCATGCGCATAGGCGCGCTTCATCTCGTCGAGCGAGCGCAGCGCCGAGACCAGCATGAAAAGCGTCGATTTGGGCAAGTGGAAATTGGTCATCAGCAGGTCCACGGCGCGGAAGCGATAGCCCGGCGTTATAAAGATGTCGGTCTCGCCGCGAAAGGGATGGATGCGGCCTTCGGCATCCGCCGCGCTTTCAAGCAGGCGCAGCGCCGTGGTGCCGACCGCGACGACGCGGCCGCCGCGGGCCCGGGCTTCCTCGATGGTTGCGGCTTCGGCCGGCGCGATCTCGCCCCATTCGGCATGCATTTTATGGGCTTCCGTGTCCTCGGCCGTGACCGGCAGGAAGGTGCCGGCGCCGACATGCAGCGTCAGCCGGACGCAGTGGACGCCGCGCGCTTCGATGGCGGCCATCAGTTCGGGCGTGAAATGCAGGCCGGCCGTCGGCGCGGCAACGGCGCCGGGCTCGGCGGCATGAAGCGTCTGATAGTCGGCCATGTCGGCCTCGTCGGTGGCACGCTTGCGGGCGATATAGGGCGGCAGCGGCATTTCGCCGACAATGGCGATGGCGGCATCGAGCGCAGCGCCGGACAGCGAAAAGCGCAGGCCCGCCTCGCCGCCCTCGCCCTTCTCCTCGACGGTGGCGGAGAGCCCGCCCGCGAAGACGATCGTTTCGCCGGGATTGAGCTTCTTGGCCGGGCGCAGAAAGGCGCGCCACTCCGCGGGCCCGGCGCGCAGATGCAGCATCACCTCGATGCGGGCTTCCGCC
>JAUXOE010000260.1 GCA_030682415.1 Parvibaculum sp. | reverse complement strand
CGCGCACGCAGGTCGCCCGCGCTGACCCGTTCTGCCGCGCGCACCAGCTCGGAAATCGGGTCGACAATTCGGTTCGCAGCCCATAGTCCAAGCCAGATCGCGGCCAGAAGCATGATCAGGGCGAATATCACGTAGATCAACGCGAAGGTGACCTGAAACTGTATGCGACGACTTTCAAGACTTTCATACTCGTCGACCGCCGCGCGCGTTTCAGCAAGGTGATCGAGCACACGCGCATCGACCAAACGAGCGACATAGAGATAAGTATCTTCAAGGGTTGGAATCGTCACCAATGCCCTGACCTGGCCGTGATCGTCCACCGTAAACAGTGCCGCATCACCTTTTTCGGCCGCCTCGAAAATTTCGGGCGGCGGCTTTCCCAGTTCAACGCTTCCACGCGCCTTGGTCAGAATACGGCCGTCCGAACCAATCAGATAGGCACCGTTGAGCGCGCGCAGATGCATCTGGTCGGAAACAAGCTGAAAGAAAATTCCGGGATTGCTCGCCATCAGGGCCGAGTTGCGATTGATGTCGTTTGCCATGGCCAGCGAGTCGCCACGCAGCACGTGGTGATGTTCGTTGAGGTAGGCTTCCGCAACGGTCTCGGCATTCGAGATGATCAACTGAACGCGCTCGCTGAACCATGTATCAAGACCACGGTTCAGCGTCATTGCCGCGAATGCCGCCACGATGATGGCCGGCATCACGGCAACAATGGCGAACATTGTCACCAGCCGCGCGTGAAGCTTGGCGCCCGTCGTGCCGCTGACACGCGCCATGACCAGCCGGATAACGCGCCAAGAGATCAGTCCAAACAGCACAAGGACAATCGTGAGATTTGCCAAAAGCAGCAAAATCAGGATTGTCCGCGTTGGCGAAAAAGGGGTCAGGCCGGTCAGGAGCATGTAGGTGAATGAGCCGAGCAGAACGGCAGCAACGACAAGCCCGACCGACACGCCTGCGGAAAAGCCGCGACGCCCCAACAACTGCCAAAGCCGGCTTTCCCAGCCTGGCGACCCGTCGATCCGGTCTGTCGTCGTCATTTTGTTTCCCGAGCGGGTCTCATGCGGAGCCCGTTCCGTCTGGCTAAGGCCGAATGCAGGTCTTTGTCTTACCTGTGTCAGGTCCTGTGCCTAATCCGCAACGCTCGCATGCGGCAGGGCGACATTCTGTATCGGGAATCGGTACCGTTCAACAACAATGTTGCCGGATTACATCAGTGGCAGATATCGCACCCATGGCTATTTCAGCCCGCGAATGACCTGAATATCGAGCTCACGGATCTTCTTGCGCAAGGTATTACGGTTAATTCCCAGCAGATGTGCCGCCTTGATCTGATTGCCGCGCGTGACCGCGAGGCTCATACCGAGCAGGGGCCGCTCGACCTCCTGCAACAACCGGTCGTAGAGACCCGGCGGCGGCAGGGCGTCGCCATGCGCGGCAAAGATGCGCCCGAGCGTGCGCTCGACGGCGGCCCCGAGCGGCTCATCGACGGCTGGTTGTTCGGTGGACCTGCCGAAGTCGGGCTCGGCCAACTCATTCTCGAGGATCGAGGCGCCGATGATTTCCTCGGTGTAGAGGGCGGCGAGCCGCCGAACGAGGTTTTCGAGTTCGCGCACGTTGCCGGGCCACCGGTAACGCTTCAACAATTCCATGCCGTCGGCATCAATCGTCTTGGGCGGCAGGCCTTCGTCCTCGGCCTGCCCCAGGAAGTGACGAATGAGATCCGGAATATCCTCTGAGCGCTCACGCAACGGCGGCAGGCGGATCGGCACGACATTCAGCCGGAAAAACAGGTCTTCGCGGAACAAGCCCTGATTGATGAGCTGACGCAGATCGCGATTGGTGGCGGCGACAATGCGGACATCGGTCTTGATCGGTGTCCGCCCACCCACGGTTGTGTATTCGCCCTGCTGCAACACGCGCAGAAGCCGGGTTTGCGCTTCCATCGGCATATCGCCGATCTCGTCGAGAAAGAGCGTGCCGCCCTCGGCCTGCTCGAAGCGTCCGGTCGCACGTTGGCTGGCACCGGTGAACGCACCTTTCTCGTGACCGAAGAGTTCACTCTCGATCAGTTCGCGCGGGATGGCGGCCATGTTGACGGCGACGAATGGACCGTTGCGGCGGCGGCCGTAGTCGTGCAAGGCGCGGGCGACCAGTTCCTTGCCGGTGCCGCTCTCACCCGAAATCATGACGGTAAGGTCGGTCTGCATCAGACGCGCCAGTACGCGATATATATCCTGCATGGCCGGCGACCGACCAATCAACGGGATCTTTTCGTCTTCCTCGGGTTGCTGGCGGGCGATGGCCGGTTCGCGCGGCGCGGTCAAGGCCCGGTCGACGACGCGGATCAGTTCGTTGAGATCACAGGGTTTGGGCAGATATTCGTAGGCGCCGCGCTCCGCCGCCATGATCGCGGTTTTCAGTGTGTTCTGCGCACTCATCACGATAATCGGCAGTTCCGGGCGCGCCCGTTTAATGCGGGGGATCAGGTCGAACGCGTTCTCGTCGGGCATCACCACATCGGTGATGATGAGATCACCCTCGCCCTGACTGACCCAGCGCCAGAGCGTTGCTGCGTTGCCTGTGGAGCGGACGTCGTAGCCAACCCTGCCGAGCGCCTGATTGAGAACGGTGCGGATGGCCGCATCGTCATCTGCAAGGAGAATGGTTCCACTCGGCATCTAAATTCTCCTGTCAGTGCGGCAGATCGCCGTCGGTCACGGTGGCGCCGGTATGCATGGGCAACAAGACACGAAAGACCGTGCCGCGTGGCAAACTCTCGCATTCGATGATCCCGCCATGATCGCCGATGATCTTGGCCACAAGCGCCAGACCGAGGCCGGTGCCCGAAGATTTGGTGGTCACGAAGGGATCAAAGAGGTGTTCCAGTATGTCCGGCGAAACGCCGGGGCCGTCATCAATCACGCAGATTTCGAGCGGCAGGCTGACACGGTCCCGACTGCCGGGCATCGAGAGGCGAACACCGGGCCGGTAGGCCGTGGTCAAAACAATCTCGCCTTCGGGCCTGCCGATCGCTTCGGCGGCGTTCTTGACCAGATTGAGAAAGACCTGAATCAGCTGGTCCTTGTCTCCCAACACGGGTGGCAATGAGGGGTCGTACTCCTCGACAATGCGAATGCCCTTCGCAAATCCCGTTGCCGCGAGTTGCTTTACATGACCCAGAACCAGGTGAATGTTGACCGGCTCGCGCGGTACCGGACGCTCGTCGGAGAAGACCTCCATGCGGTCGACCAGCTTGCAGATACGATCGGTCTCTTCGCAGATCAAACGCGTCAGCGTCTTGTCTTCGGTCGAAGCCGCCAGTTCCAGCAATTGCGCCGCACCGCGAATGCCCGAAAGCGGATTCTTGATTTCATGCGCAAGGATCGCGGCCATGCCGGTGACCGAGCGGGCAGCACTGCGATGCGTCAGCTGCCGATCCATCTTGTGCGCCATGGTGCGGACCTGCAGAAGCAGCAGCACGTGACCCGGATATTCGGCGAGCGGCGTTACCTGGATATCGACCTGACGGTCGCCCATGCGCGGGGTGCCGATCTCGACTCCATACTCATTGACCGAGACGCCGCGCTCGAAGACCTGCTCGATCAGTGACAACACCGGGCTGCCGAATGCCACGACTTCGTTCAGCGGATGCCCGACCAGCATGGCGGAACTGGCGGCAAAGAATTCCTCGGTACTGTCATTGACATAGGCGATGCGGCTGTCGCGATCGACAAGGATCACTGGATGAGGAATCGATTTCAGGATAACCGATGCTTCGGGTGGTGCGCCGGCGGGAATGGATTGCGCGGCTTGAGACATCATGCGGCCTCCCTCGAAGCCGATGCGGGCTGACGCCGGCCGGCCTCTTCATAAAACACATCGAGCGTGGCCAGCACCTCGGCCGGATCGCTCAAACGCACGATGGTTCGTTTGGCGGTCAGAGCTTCGTCCGGGAAGCGGCGTGCGGCTTCTTCGAGATACCAGACAAGGTGCTTGCGGGCGACGCGCAGCCCCAGCGCCACACCATAGTGATCGAGCATGTCGCGGTAGTGGTGCGTGACAATGCCGTGCTGCTCGTCCCATGACGGCGCCGAAAGTTTGCCGCCGGTCTTCAGGTAGTGAGCGACTTGTGCCGGGAACCAGGGGCGGCCTTGCGCGCCCCGTCCGATCATCACACCGTCGGCGCCCGAGGCCTCAAGGATTGCGCGCGCGTCTTCCTCGCTCGTGATGTCGCCGTTGGCGATGACGGGAATCGAGACGGCGTTCTTGACCTCAGCGATGAAATTCCAGTCCGCACGACCCTTGTAGAACTGGCAGCGGGTGCGGCCATGCACAGTCACCATTTTCACACCCGCGGCCTCGGCACGGCATGCCAGTTCCGGCGCGTTGCGTGTGGTCTCATCCCAACCCGTCCGCATTTTCAGTGTGACCGGAACCTCAACCGCACCGACCGTCGCCTCGATCAAGCTCTCGGCATGGTCGAGGTTGCGCATCAGCGCTGAACCCGACAGGCCGGTCGTCACCTGCTTGGCGGGACACCCCATATTGATGTCGATGATGTCGGCACCAGCGGCCGCGGCGAGTTTCGCGCCCTCGGCCATCCAATGCGCTTCGCGGCCGGCCAACTGGATCGCCAGCGGCTCGACCTCGCCTGCCCCCGCCGCCCGGCGTACGACATCCGGCCGCTCGCGAACCAGCGCGTCGCTCGCCACCATTTCGGAAACGACGAGGCCGGCCCCCAGCCTGTGGGCCACGCGGCGGAACGGCAGATCGGTCACCCCGGCCATGGGGGCCAGCAGCACCGGATTTGCCAAGACATGCCTGCCAATGGATATGGTCAAACTTTAGGCACCAATGGTAATTGCACAAATTTTGTCCAAAATAGCGTCTGCCCAAAGTTTCGGCAAGGCAAATCGACAGGCTCAAATCAGCTTGCGAAAGGAGCATCGGAGTGCGAAACGAGCAGACATGACCGTCGTCGCCCTTATCGTGGCGGCCGGCCGCGGCAGCCGAGCCGGGCCGGGCGCGCCGAAGCAATACCGCCAGCTTGGCGGTGAACCGGTGTTGCGGCGGACCTTGTCCACATTCGCCGCGCATCCCGGCATCGATGCCGTCCTGACGGTCATCCACAAGGACGACCGGGCTGCCTATGAAACAGCCGCCGCAGGGCTGCCAAAGCTGTTGCCGCCCTGCCCTGGCGGCGAAACGCGGCAAGCCTCCGTGCGGGCGGGACTTGAATCTCTGACGGGCCTGAAGCCGGCCCGGGTGTTGATCCATGACGGGGCACGGCCCCTTGTCTCTACCGCGTTGATCTCGGCCTGTATCGAAGCCCTCGACACTCATCGCGGTGCGCTCGTTGCCTTGCCTGTAACCGACACGCTCCGTCGGGGCACCGACGGGATGGCGGGCGAGGCGGTTTCGCGCAAAAATCTCTGGCGGGCGCAAACGCCACAGGGATTTCATTTCGACGCTATTCTGGAGGCACATCGGCGCGCGGACGACAACGCGGCCACGGACGATGTGGAATTGGCGACAATGGCGGGGATCGATGTCTCGATGATCGCGGGCGATGAGGACAATATCAAAATCACCGACGCGGCCGACATGGCCCGCGCGGCGCGAATACTGGCCCGTGGCGGCGAACCGCGCACAGGCACCGGTTTCGACGTGCATCGCTTCGAACCGGGCGACCATGTCTGGCTGTGTGGTGTCCGGGTCCCGCATTCCGCGGGACTTGCCGGTCATTCGGATGCAGATGTCGGCCTGCATGCGCTGACCGATGCAATACTGGGTGCTATCGGCGCCGGCGATATCGGCAAGCACTTCCCGCCCGAAGAAATGAAATGGGAAGGTGCCGCCTCCGATATCTTCCTCGCGCATGCCGGCAATCTTGCCGCCCGCGCCGGAGCGCGAATTTCCAATCTCGACGTGACGCTGATCTGCGAGCGGCCGAAGATCGGCCCACATGTCGAAGCGATGCGGGACCGGGTCGCCGAAATTCTCAACCTTGACCGCACCCGCATCAGCGTCAAGGCGACGACGACCGAAGGGTTGGGCTTCACCGGGCGCAGCGAGGGTATCGCCGCGCAGGCCATTGCGACGCTGATATTCGGATGAGCCGCTTCACCGCCCTGCCCGCCGGCCTTGCCTTTCACCATCCTGTCGCCCTTGTGGCAACATGGTTCGGAGCCGGGCTGATCCGTCCGGCACCCGGCACATGGGGATCGCTTGCCGCGATACCCTTCGCCGTCGCAATCGTCCACCTCCTCGGCGCACCAGCGCTGCTGCTGGCGGCGCTTGCCGCCTTCTCCGCCGGCATCTGGGCCGCGGGACGCTATGGCGCCGCTTCAGGCAAGGACGATGCAGGCGAAATCGTCATCGACGAGGTTGCCGCCATGTGGCTGGTGCTGGCGGCCCTGCCAATGTCGCCGATCAACTGGATCGCCGGCTTCGTTCTGTTTCGAATCTACGACATCTGGAAACCCTGGCCGATCCGCTATGTCGAGCGGCGCTTCAAAGGCGGCGCCGGGGTGATGGCCGACGACATGGTGGCAGCGGTCTATGCGGTCATTGCTTTCATTGCCATCGACATTCTGATCACGCTGATCAAGGCTTCCCTATGAGCATTTTCCCGCGCCGCCTGGTGCATCTCGCCGAGCTGACGCTGGCCGATGCGCGCGAAGCCAAACTGAAGATCGTGACCGCCGAGTCCTGCACGGGCGGGTTGATCGCCGGTCTCCTGACCGAAATCGCCGGGTCGTCGGAAGTGGTGGAGCGCGGCTTCGTCGTCTATTCGAACGAAGCCAAACGCGACATGCTGGACGTGCCGGGCGATCTGATCGCCGATTTCGGCGCTGTGTCGGAGCCTGTAGCGCGGGCAATGGCAGAAGGCGCGCTGAAGAATTCACGGGCGCATATTTCGGTCTCTGTGACCGGCGTTGCCGGACCCGGCGGCGGCACGCCGATGAAACCCATCGGGCTCGTTCATTTTGGTGCCGCGCGACAGGGCCGCAGCATTCTTCATGAAGCGCAGCGTTTCGGCGATGTCGGACGCGAGGAAATCCGCCTCAAGAGCATCGAGACGGCGCTCAATCTCATTCGGCGGATGATGTGAGGGCGGCTATTCCGCCGATGTAACCGGCGGGCCGAAGGCTGGCGCAGCACGCCGGCCGTATACTGCGTCGGCGCGATCGACAAAGGCCTGCATCAGGCGGCCGAACGCCTTGGCAAAAACTGCATTCATCATTTTCTGCAACATCTGGCTGCGAAATTCAAAATCGATGAAAAAGTGGATACGTGTGCCGCCGCCTTGCAGCGGCTCGAACTGCCATTTGTTGTGAAGGTGGCGGAACGGACCCTCGACATAAGCGACGTCGATCAGACGCGTCGCGCGATCGAGCGTGACCTTGCTGGTGAAGCGCTCACGGAAGAGCTTGTAGGAAATAATCAGGTCGGCAAGCAACACTTCATTGCCGTCAATCGTGTCGCGGCGGCGGATACGTGCGCCACCACACCAGGGAAGAAACTCCGGGTAACGTTCGATGCCGGCGACAAGGTCAAACATGTCGTCCGCCACGTAGGGAACGTCGCGGGTTTGCTCGTGGGCGGCCATCGGACTATTACACCCGCGGCTGCGCGGCATTGCGCGCGGCGCTCAGTCGAGCGAAGTCCTCATCCGCGTGATAGGAGGACCGGGTCAGCGGGCTCGACGAAACGAGCAGGAAGCCCTTTGTGCGGGCGATCGTCTCATAGGATTTGAATTCGTCCGGCGTCACAAAGCGATCGATCGCCGCGTGCTTGCGCGTCGGCTGCAGATACTGGCCGATGGTCAGAAAATCGATGCCGGCCGAACGCATGTCGTCCATCACCTGCAAGACTTCCTCGCGCGTTTCACCGAGGCCGACCATTATGCCGGACTTGGTGAAGATCGTCGGGTCGATCTCCTTGACGCGCTGGAGCAGACGCATTGAATGAAAATATCGTGCGCCGGGGCGGATGTTCAGATAGAGCCGCGGCACTGTCTCGAGATTGTGATTGAAGACGTCGGGCCGCGCGGCAACCACCATTTCCAGCGCGCCGTCCTTGCGCAGGAAGTCGGGGGTCAGGATTTCAACGGTGGTGCCGGGCGAACAGCGGCGGATCGCCTCGATCACCTTAACGAAATGACGCGCACCGCCATCGGCCAGATCGTCGCGGTCGACCGATGTGATGACGACATGGCGCAATCCGAGCTTCGCCACCGCATTGGCGACGTTTTCCGGCTCTTCTGCGTCGAGCGGTGCAGGCAAGCCGGTTTTGACGTTGCAGAAAGCGCAGGCGCGCGTGCAGGTGTCGCCCATGATCATCATTGTGGCGTGCTTCTTGGTCCAGCATTCGCCGATATTCGGGCAGCCGGCTTCCTCGCAGACGGTGACGAGATTGTGCTCGCGGACGATCCGTTTCGTTTCGGTATAGACCGGTGAACCGGGTGCCTTGACGCGAATCCATTCGGGCTTGCGCAACAGTGGCGTGTCGGGCCGGTTGGCCTTTTCGGGATGGCGGCGGCGCGCGGCGCCAGCCTTCAGCGTGTCGATAACGGTGGCCATGGCCTTACTCGGATGCTCCTGTCAGGACATGGATAGACGCTTGGCCCGATTCAAGCAACTCGGCCGGAATTCGTCAGTCGGTCTGCGCCATATCGTAAAGGCCACCAATAACCTGGAGGCCCGTTTCGGCGCGAACCGGCAGGTAGATGCATTCGAAACGGGCATACTCGATGTCGATGTCGAGAAAGTTGCCGCGCAGCACGACCGGCGTCGTCCCGCTCATGACACGGTTGTGGATGGCTATTTGCTCCGCCGCCGGGCCGGGCGCATAGCACTCGGACATGAGACGGCCCATCATGGACATGCCGAGGCGCTGCTCATTCGTCGCGCTGACCAACCGGAAGCGTATATCGGCGCCGCCATCGACCGGCTCGGTGACGGACATGCCGCCCATCAGGTCCGGCAAATCGAACGGATTGAAGTCGCGGCGCGCCGGTACACCGTCGTCCTTACAGCGCGCAAGCCAGTAGTTCAGCAAACGCCGGCATTTCGGATGGATCGGCTCCCTAACCTCGATGGCATCATAGCCGATCCTGGATCCGGTCCTGCCAACTTCGGCAATCAGCGACATGGTCCACCTCTGCGCTCAATTTTGCGTGGTAGGCGTTAAATAATCGCTATTTTGCCCAAATCGTCGGCAGTCAGCCGAGTCCCAGCCGCTCGAACTGGCCTTTCGGCGCCTCAAGTTCGGTCAGAGCTTCACGCAACCGGTCCTCATATTCTTTTTCGAGCGCCGTGCCGGCCAGATTTTGTTCTTCGGACGGATCGGTTTCCAGGTCGTAGAGATGGTTGCCGGTAAACCGCGTGCGTGCCCAGAAGGGTATGGCGTCGTCGCGCTCCCAGCGCTGGAAGATCACCGGCACGTCGCTGCCGGGCATGCGGCTCAGAAAGGCGCGCTCGTCGGGCAGCGGCAACTCCTTGTCGCGCGTCAGAAAATGCGTCGGCATGGTCGACCAGCGGTTCGACATCATTTCGAGCGGCGCATTGTCGCCGGCCGGCGCGCGGGCATATTTTCGCTTGCCGTCGATGTAATGGACTTCGCGCCCCCAGACGCCGGTCAACAGCCAGTCGCGGACCGACTTTGTCTCGTCACGCAACAGCGGCAGCAACGACCGGCCATGCGTGCGCTGCCGGACATTGACGCCGAAGCATTCGGCCAGTGTCGCAAACAGGTCGACGCCGGTCGTCAGCGCGTCGCATGTGCCGGATGCGATACCGGGATGGGAGATCATCAACGGAATATGGCCGAGCGTTTCATAAACAGGCACGCCGGGCTTGCCCCACACATCTTTCTCGCCGAGATAGTGGCCGTGATCGGTGCAGAGGATGACCAGCGTATCGTCCCAGAGATTCTTGCGGTCAAGTTCGTCCATCACCTTGCCGAACCAGTGATCGATCATGGTCAGCTTGCCGCCGTAGCTGGCGCGGATCTGCCTGGCCTGGCGGGCGTCGATCACGCCCTTCTCGACGCCGCCACTGACATAGGGCGGCCAGATCAGGTGTGCGCCCTCCCAATCCGGGTCGTACATCGACGCATAGGGTTCCGGCGTGTCGAAAGGTTCGTGCGGGTCGAATTCGTCGACAAAAAGCATGAACCGATCATGGTGGCCGGCATTGTCGGCAAGCCATCGCGCGGCCGCACCCATGGTGCGCGGACCGGGAAAATCGGCCTCGCCGCGGAAATATCCGCGCGAGTCGTCATAGGGCATATGCGGACGCATGAAGTTCGGTGCGCCGGCCCAGCTCGGATCGGGCACGGTCTTCCAGGCATCGCCTTCATGGCCACGCTGATAGTCCCAGGCGGTGAAATCGACGTGATAGTTTTCACCGCCGGTTTCAAAAAGATGCGGGTGGTCGGAAATCAGCTGCGTGACGACACCAGCCTTGCGCAGTTCATACGTGATAGCGTCTTCCCAGATTTCGACCGAGCCCCAGGGGCGCCATAGAAAATCCAGCGCTCCGCAAAGAATGTCATGACGTGCCGGCATGCAGGGCAAGGAGCCCGTGTAGTGGCGGGTGAAGCGGGTGGCGCGGGCGGCGAAGCGATCGAGATTGGGCGTTCTGAATTCGGTGCCGCCATAAGCGCCCAGCATGTGACGGTTGAGGCTGTCGAGCAAAATGACGACGGCGTTCTTCGGCGCATTCGGCAATGCGCCGGTTTTTTCTTCGCCTTCCATGAATCCTCCCCGTGCGGCCGTTTCGCTCAAGTATGAAGAACGCGGCCTTCGGCGTCGAGCACGGCTTCGCCCATCATCTCGGACAGCGTCGGATGCGGGAAGATGGCGTGGATCAGGTCGGCTTCCGTCGCCTCGAGCGTGCGGGCGATGCCGAATCCCTGAATAAGTTCCGTTACTTCAGCACCGATCATGTGGGCGCCGAGAAGCTCGCCTGTCTTGACGTCGAAGACGGTTTTTACGAATCCCTCGACTTCGCCGAGCGCGATGGCCTTGCCGTTGGCACGGAAGGGAAAGCGGCCAATCTTGACATCGTATCCCTGCTCCTTCGCCTTCGCTTCTGTGAGGCCGACACTGGCAATCTGCGGCGTCGAATAGGTGCAACCCGGAATCTTCGTCGTGTCGATGGGGTGCAGACCCTTCAGGCCCGCCATGTGTTCGACCGCCAGCACACCCTCATGGCTCGCCTTGTGCGCGAGCCAGGGCGGACCGACCAGATCGCCGATGGCATAAATGCCCTTCACGCCCGTCTCGAGCCACTTATTGACGACGACATGGGTCTTTTCGACCTTGATACCGGCTTCTTCGAGACCGAGGCTCTCGACATTGCCGACGATGCCGACCGCGGAGATGACGATTTCAGCTTCGATGGTTTCGCTCTTGCCGCCAGCCTTCACCGTCGCAACGACACCGGACTTGTTCTTCTCGACCTTCTCGACGGACGCGCCAGTCAGCAGGCGAATACCGCGCTTCTTGAAAGCACGTGCCGCCTCCTTCGAGATTTCCTCGTCCTCGACGGGAAGAATGCGATCGAGCATTTCGATAACCGTCACCTCAGCGCCAAAGGCGCGATAGAAACTCGCGAACTCGATACCGATGGCACCGGAACCGACAACAATCAGCGATTTGGGAATCGCTTTCGGTGCCATCGCCTCACGGTAGGTCCAGATGCGTTCGCCGTCCGGCTCAAGTCCGGGCACGGTGCGCGCGCGGGCGCCGGTGGCGAGGATGATGTTCTTCGCGGCGAGTTCGCTCGCCTTGCCGTCCTTCGTTTCGACCATAACCTTGCCAGCTCCGGCAAGCTTTCCACTGCCCTCGATGACATCGATCTTGTTCTTTTTCATCAGGAACTTGACGCCGTTCGACAGTTGTGCGGCGACCTTGCGGCTGCGCGCCACGACCGCCTCGGCATCGAAGCTGATATTGTCGGCCTTCAAACCGAATTCATCGAGGCGATGCAGCGTTTCGTAGATTTCGGCAGAACGCAGCAGCGCCTTGGTCGGGATGCACCCCCAGTTGAGGCAGATACCGCCCAGTGCGTCGCGCTCGACGATGGCGGCTTTCAGCCCGAGTTGCGCGGCACGGATTGCCGCCACATAGCCGCCGGGGCCGGAACCGATCACCACGACATCGTATTGGTCCGCCATCAGAGCAGCATCCTTGCCGGATATTCGACGAATGATTTGAACGCTTCGAGGAACTGTGCACCAAGCGCGCCGTCGATGGCGCGGTGGTCGCAGGACATCGTGACCGTCATCACGGTTGCGACTTCAAGCTTTCCGTCATGCACGACGGGCCGCTCCTCGCCCTTGCCGATGGCGAGAATTGCGGCTTGCGGCGGGTTGATGACGGCCGTGAAGTGTTTGATGCCAAACATGCCGAGATTCGAGATCGAGAAACTTCCGCCCTCGAACTCGTTCGGCTTCAGCTTCTTGTTACGCGCCCGCTCGGCCAGCGATTTCGCCTCGGCGGCGATTTCGGCAAGGCCCTTGGTTTCGGCGGCGCGGATAATCGGCGTAATCAAGCCGCCGTCCAGTGCCACGGCGATGCCGATATCGGCATGGTCGTGCTTCAGGAGCGCGTTGCCGGCGAAGCTGACATTGGCCATTGGCACTTTCACCAGTGCCAGCGCGGCGGCGCGGATCAGGAAATCGTTGACCGAGAGCTTCGCGCCCTCGCTCGCCTCAGCGTTGAGCTTCTTGCGGGTCGCCAGCAACTCGTCGAGCTCGCAATCGACCGTCAGATAGAAATGCGGGATTTCCTGCATCGACTGTGTCAGGCGGCGCGCGATGGTCTTGCGCATGCCGTCGAGCGGGATTTCCTCGTAAGTTCCTTCAACATAGAAAGCGCGCGCGTCGATGGCGGATGTCGGCGCGGGCAAGCCGGATGGCGCAGCGGTTTTGCGCGCACCGGGCTTCGCGCTTTCAACGTCGGCTTTGACAATACGGCCGCGCGGACCCGAGCCTTGCACCGACGAAAGATCGATGCCTTTCTGCTCGGCGATGCGGCGCGCGAGCGGCGAAGCAAATATGCGGCTGCCCATTCCGTTCGCCGGGGCGGGCTTCAGAATCTGTTCCTTCCTCGCCTCGGCCTTCGGGGCGTCCGGCGCCGGCTTCGTCTCCGCTGCCTTCGGCTTTTCCGGCGCTTTCGCCTTTTCGGGCGCTTTCACGTCGGAAGCGTTTTCGCCCTCTTCCAGCAAGATCGCAATCGGCTTGTTGACGGCGACGCCTTCAGTGCCTTCGGCGACCAACAGTTTGCCGATGCGGCCCTCGTCGACCGCCTCGACTTCCATCGTCGCCTTGTCGGTCTCGATCTCGGCGATGATGTCACCCGACTTCACCTCATCGCCTTCCTTCACATGCCATTTGGCAAGCGTGCCCTCTTCCATCGTCGGCGAGAGCGCGGGCATCAGGATTTCGATCGGCATGTCCGGCCCCCGCTCAGCGGTAGCAGACGGCTTTCACCGCCTCCACCACATCATCGGCGCTGGGCAGCGCCAGCTTTTCAAGATTGGCCGCATAGGGCATCGGCACGTCCTTCTGCGTTACACGCAGGATCGGCGCATCGAGAAAGTCGAAAGCATCAGCCTGCACGCGCGCGGCGATTTCGGCGCCGATTCCGCACACTGGCCACGTCTCTTCAACCGTCACCAGACGGTTGGTCTTCTTCACGGAGGCAATAATCGTGTCGATATCGAGAGGACGAATGGTACGCAGATCGATCAGTTCGACATCGAGCCCCTCTTCCTGCAGGCGCGCCATTGCCTCCAGGCAATAGACGATGCCGTGACTATGGGAGACGAGCGTGACGTCCTTGCCTTCCTTCATCACACGCGCCTTGCCGATGGGCAGGACAAAGTCGTCGAACTTCGGGACATCAAAGGTCTTGCCGTAAAGCACTTCGTTTTCGAGGAAGATGACCGGGTTCGGGTCGCGGATTGCGGCCTTCAGGAGCCCTTTTGCATCCGCCGCCGAATAGGGCGCAATTACGATGAGGCCCGGGATATGGGCATACCAGGATGCATAGTCATGGCTGTGCTGGGCGCCAACGCGGGAAGCGGGTCCGTTCGGCCCGCGGAAAACGATGGGCGACGACATCTGCCCGCCCGACATATAGCGCGTCTTGGCGGCCGAATTGATGATCTGATCGATGGCCTGCATGGCAAAGTTGAAGGTCATGAACTCGACGATAGGGCGCAGGCCTGCGAAGGCCGCGCCGACGCCAAGGCCAGCGAATCCATGCTCGGTGATCGGCGTATCGACAACGCGTCTGTCGCCGAACTCTGCGAGCAAACCTTGCGTCACCTTGTAGGCGCCCTCGTACTGCGCCACTTCCTCGCCCATGACGAAGACGTTTTCGTCACGGCGCATTTCTTCGGCCATCGCGTCGCGCAACGCCTCGCGAACGGTTTGCTTCACGAACTCCGTGCCTTCGGGTAAATCGGGATCGGCCGCCACCTCGACGATCTGCGCCTTCGGCGCCGCAGGTTTTTCCTGCTTCTTTTCGTCCTTTTTTGTCACCGGCTCCGCAGCGACATCGGCGTTCTGCTCAGGTTTTTTCTTCGCCGGGAGGTCATCGTCACCCGCCAGAAGGGCAATGACGGCGTTGACCTTCACGTTCTCGGTACCTTCCGGCACAACGATTTTCTCAACTGTGCCTTCATCGGCCGCTTCGACTTCCATCGTCGCCTTGTCGGTCTCGATCTCGGCAATCACGTCGCCCGACTTCACCTCGTCGCCTTCCTTGACCAGCCATTTGGCCAGTGTGCCTTCCTCCATGGTCGGCGAAAGCGCGGGCATCAGGATTTCGATCGACATCGCTCAGGCCCCCGCCAGCACGTCGGTCCAGAGTTCCGACGGATCGGGCTCCGGACTCAATTGTGCAAATTCTGCGGCGTCGTTGACGATGGCCTTGATCTCCTTGTCGATCTCCTTCAATTCATCCTCTGTTACATGCTTGCCGGTCAGCAGGCGGGTGCGGACCTGTTCGATCGGGTCATGCTCCTGGCGCATTCGGGCCACTTCTTCCTTGGCGCGATATTTCGCCGGATCGGACATCGAATGACCGCGATAGCGGTAGGTCATCATTTCAAGGATGTAGGGGCCGTTGCCGGCACGACAGGACTGAACGGCCTTTTCTCCGGCCGCACGGACGGCGCGCACATCCATGCCATCGACCTGCTCACCGGGAATGTTGAAGCTGGCGCCGCGCTTGGAGAGATTGGTCTGCGCGCTCGCGCGGGCAACGCTGGTGCCCATCGCATATTGGTTGTTCTCGATCACATAGACGACCGGCAAGCTCCACAGTTCGGCCATGTTGAAGCTCTCATAGACCTGACCCTGATTGGCGGCGCCGTCGCCAAAATAGGCAAGACAGACGCGATCATTGCCGCGATAGCGATTGGCGAAGGCGAGTCCGGTGCCGATCGGCACCTGCGCTCCTACAATCCCGTGGCCGCCATAGAAATTCTTGTTGCGGCTGAACATGTGCATCGAACCGCCCTTGCCACGTGAGTAGCCGCCTTCGCGCCCGGTCAGCTCGGCCATGACCCCTTTCGGATCCATGCCGCAGGCCAGCATGTGACCGTGATCGCGATAGCCGGTAATGACCTGATCTCCCTCCTCGATCGCCATCTGCATGCCGACAACGACCGCCTCCTGACCGATATAGAGGTGGCAGAAACCGCCGATCAGCCCCATGCCGTACATCTGGCCTGCCTTCTCCTCGAAGCGACGGATCAGCAGCATGTCGCGATAGGCCTGCAGTTCCGCCTTTGACGACAGGTCCATACCGGCGTCTTTCTTTTTTACCGGCTTCGCTGCCGGCTTTTTTGCCGGTTTGCGGGCGGCGGCTTTACTGGAAGTTCGGGACGCCATATGGGGGCCTCGGCGACTGAAACGGCAATGACGCGAGCACTAGCGCGGTTCGCCAGCGCATTCACCATACTTTAGAAGTGGATGATAAAGGTTTGGTTTCAATGAAAAAACGCCGAATTAACCAGAATTCGGTTAAGTGACGTTGCGGGCCGTTCAGCGGCGGTCGAGGAAAATCACCAGCTCATTGGCACCCGCATAACCGAGCGCCGCGCGCGCGCGCTCATCCAGCAGGTCCGGATCGAGGCTTTCGGGCCGTAGCAGTGCGACCTGCCGGTCAAGCTGCTCGCGTTGTCCCCGCAATTCGACAAGCTGGTGTTGCAGCGTGTCGGCTCGATTCTGGATATCGAGCCAGGCGATGAAGCCGTGACGGCCATAAACGGCGTGATACGCGAAATAGCTGAGGACGACGAGACAGACCAACGGGATCAGCGCCTGTCTCAGGCGCATCGGCTCGCGGGTTCGAATCAGTAGCTCGTTTTCCATAGACAGCAGGGAATCATATAGCGATTCCAACGGTCAAGCGGCATTTATCAACAGGCCGGAATCCAGCCCTCAGCGCCTCACGACACTCCGCCCCGCATATTCCGCCGACGGGCCCAGAAGTTCCTCGATGCGGATGAGCTGGTTGTATTTCGCCAGCCGGTCGGAGCGCGCCAGCGAACCGGTCTTGATCTGTCCGCAATTGGTGGCGACCGCGAGATCGGCGATGGTCGCGTCTTCGGTTTCGCCCGAGCGGTGCGACATGACAGCGGTGTAATTCGCCTTGTGCGCCATCTCGACGGCGCCGAGCGTTTCGGTCAGCGAGCCGATCTGATTGACCTTGACGAGGATCGAGTTGGCCGTGCCGCTGGCGATGCCGTCGGCGAGGCGCCTTGTGTTGGTGACAAAGAGATCGTCGCCGACCAGCTGCACTGTCTTGCCGATCTTGTCGGTCAGCGCCTTCCAGCCCGCCCAGTCGTCTTCGGCCATTCCATCCTCGATGGACACGATCGGGTATTTGCCGACCAGCTTTGCCCAGTAGTCGACCATGCCGCCGGCATCGAGCTTCTTGCCTTCGCCTTCGAGGTTGTAGACGCCGTCCTTGAAGAACTCTGTCGCCGCCGCGTCGATGGCAAGACAGATGTCGTCGCCGGGCTTGTATCCAGCCTTCTCGATCGCCCTCATCACGAAGCCCAGCGCCTCTTCGGTGGAGGCGAGATTCGGTGCGAAACCACCTTCATCGCCGACATTGGTGTTGTGGCCGGCGGCCTTCAGTTCGGCCTTCAGCGTGTGGAAAACCTCCGCGCCCATCCGCACGGCATCGGCGATCGAACCGGCTGCCACCGGCATGATCATGAATTCCTGGATATCGATCGGGTTGTCGGCGTGCTGGCCG
>JAUXOE010000294.1 GCA_030682415.1 Parvibaculum sp. | reverse complement strand
CAAATTCCTGACCTGGTCGATTTTCGTGCCGTCGGGTGCCGGCCAGGAGCGCCATTGATGGCCATAGACGGGGCCGAGATCGCCATTGGCGTCCGCCCAGTCGTCCCAGATGCTGACGCCATTGGCTTTCAGATAGGCGATGTTGGTGTCGCCGGCGAGAAACCACAGCAATTCATGCACGATCGACTTCAGATGCAGCTTCTTGGTCGTCACCAGCGGAAAACCTTGCGCAAGGTCGAAGCGCATCTGATGACCGAATATGCTGCGCGTGCCGGTGCCGGTGCGGTCGGTCTTGGTCACGCCCGTGTCGCGCGCAAGGCGCATGAGGTCGAGATACTGTTTCATCGATGGGTCCTGAGATTCGGCCCGCCATTCTAGCCCGAAGCGCCCGGCCCCCGCCACCGCGCGGCAATTCCCGTCACAAGCCTGTGATTATCTGTGGAAAATCTGGCCGCGGCGACCGCCACACGCCAGAATGTCCGCAAAAGAACGAGGGGCAAGGGAGATCCCATGAAACGCATAATGCTCGGCATCGGCGCGGCGCTCGTGCTCGCCGCTATCCTCTTCCTGGCCGTATTGCCCGGTTTCGTCGAGGGCCAGATCAACCGCCTGGTCGATGTCGGCCCCCTCGAAGTGACCGAAGAGGCCGCCCGCCATCACCAGCGGCTGAATGTCGTCGATCTCCATGCCGACACGCTGCTCTGGGCGAGAGACCCGCTGGCGCGCGCCAGCCGCGGCCATGTCGACCTGCCCCGCCTTGTCGACGGCAATGTGACGCTGCAGGTTTTTTCGGTGGTGACGAAAGTCCCCCGCAGCCAGCGCCACACCGGCACGGATGCGAATTCCGACGTCATCACCCTGCTGGCGATGGCGCAGCGCTGGCCGGCCCGCACCTGGGACAGCCTCTTCGAGCGCGCGCTCTATCAGGCCGAAAAGCTGCACCGCGCCGAGGCGGCCGAGCCGGGTGAGCTGCGCATCATCCGCACCGCCGCCGACATCGATGCGCTGCTCGCCGCGCGCGCGGGGAACCGCCCGGTCGGCGGGTTGCTCGCTACCGAAGGCTCGCACCCGCTCGAAGGCCAGCTCGAAAACATCGAGACGCTTTACGACGCCGGCTACCGGATGATGGGCTTGCAGCATTTCTTCGACAACGAGCTCGGCGGCTCGTTGCACGGACTTTCGTCGGGCGGCCTCACCGAATTCGGCAGGCAAGCCGTGCGCGAGATGGAGCGCCTCGGCATCATTGTCGATGTGGCCCATTCCTCCCATGCGGTCGTCGAGGATGTGCTCGACATCGCCACCCGGCCCATCGTCATTTCCCACACCGGCATCAAGGGCGCCTGCAACAGCCCGCGCAACATCGACGACGCCTTGATGAAGCGCGTCGCGGAAGCCGGCGGCCTGATCGGTATGGGCTACTGGAAAAGCGCCATCTGCGATCCGGCGCCCGAAGGCATCGTCCGCGCCATCCGTTATGCGATCGACGAGCTCGGCGTCGATCACGTCGCGCTCGGTTCGGACTACGACGGCGCCGTGCCGGTCGCTTTCGACACCTCGGAACTGGCGTTGCTGACCGGCGCCATGCGCGACGCCGATTTCACCGAAGAGGAAATCGAAAAGGTGATGGGCGGCAATGCGCTCCGCCTCTTCCGCGAATTGCTGCCGGCGGGATAGGCCTCACGCCGGCAGATAGCGGAAGCGGCCATTGACCGGGAAGCGCTCGAGAATATCGGCATATTCGGCGCCGCCGCCGATATTGTGGATGACGAACAGGCGCGCCGCGCCCCGCACCCGCCTGTCCGACACCACCGAAATATGCGGCAGCCGCCCGCCGATCGTCTGCGTCACCAGATCGCCGGGCGCCAGCGCTTCCTCCGCCGCCAGTTCCGCCCCTTGCCGCCGGAGGAATGTCGCGAGGTTGGGCACCCGCCGATGGTCGATATTGCGGTCGGGCCGGGTCAGGCCCCAATTGGCCGGATAGGCGGCGAAATTCTCGGCCATGTCCTCATGCACGAGGCGCTGCAGATCGGTGCCCAGCGCAGCGCGATAAGCCCGCACGACAACATCCGTGCAAACACCGCGTTCCGGTTCCACATCGCCGCCCGGATAGCCAATGCGGCGATAGGCGCCGTCATAGACCGTCGTGACGCCGATCTGCGCCCGCGCCGCCTCGACGAGCTTCACCGCCGCCTCCGCCGGCTCGGCCGCCAGCCGCGCCGGAAGTGCCAGCACCGGCGGCAGCGTGGCCAGCCCGAAAACCACCGAACGGCGCGAAATCATGCATTTCCCCTTCAAATCCTGCCTGCCGGAAGGTTCGCCGCCGATTTCGCCGGAATTGAGGTTCAAATAAGGAATTTCCCGCCTATATTAGAAGGGCCAGTGGGTTCTCCCGCTCGGCTATGGCGATAAACGGACTGTGGAATAAGCCATTCGGACCCGGGGGCAGTACCCGGCGCCTCCACCAAATTCTCCCTGTCGCGGCAGGGGCTCTGGGGGCGAAACAGGATCGACGAGGGTGTAAAGACAGTTTTTTTGCCCGGCATGGTTCCGCCGTCATCGGGCCGTTTTATAGTTGCCAACGACAACTATGCTGAGGCGCGTCTCGCTGCTTAATGCAGTGCGATAGCTTCAAATCAAGTCCCTGGCTTTAGCCGGTCAGGGCGGGGTTCGGGGGTACCTGGCAACAGAAACCCCCACTTTTTGTCCACATCCAGACTGCCAGCCCAAAAGAGCGGTGTCGCGCACGCCACACTTGCAAAATCTCGCAGCGCCGCACGGCGCGAAGCGCCGCTTCGTCTGGATTTAACCGCCAATCGCTGATTGAATCGGGCGGTTCGAAAAAAGCGCGACTCACGCGCCCTCCGGGAGCTGACCTTGGCCGAAGATCTGATGCGATACGACATGCTGGCGCAGGAAGCGCTGAAAGGCGTCGTGCGCCGCGCGCTTCGCATCGCCCGCGACCAGGGCTTGCCGGGCGAGCACCACTTCTACATTTCGTTCCGCACCGGTGCGCCCGGCGTCGATATATCGCCGAAGCTCAAGTCGCAATATCCGGAAGAAATGACCATCGTCCTGCAGCATCAGTTCTGGAATCTCGAAGTCAGCGAGGAACGCTTCTCGGTCGACCTCACCTTCAACAAGATTCCTGAAAAGCTTGTCGTGCCTTTCTCGGCCGTGCAGGGCTTCTTCGATCCGAGCGTCCAGTTCGGCTTGCAGTTCCAGGTCGACGGCGCGGCGGCGAAGCCGGCGGTGGCCGAGGCCTCGAACCCCGCCGAGCCCGAACCGAAAAAGCCCGAAGGCGACGGCGAAGTCGTTAGCCTCGACGCCTTCCGGAAGAAATGAGCGGCCTGCTCTATCCGATCGTCAAGGCAGCGCTCTCCGGCATCATCATCATGCTCGTTTCCGAAATCGCCCGGCGCTATGCGGCTTTGGGCGCCTTGATTGCGTCCCTGCCGCTGATTTCGCTTCTCGCCATCATCTGGCTCTGGAACGACACGGCGGACACCGAGCGCATTGCCGCCCATGCCGAAGCCACCTTCTGGTATGTCCTGCCGACCCTGCCGATGTTTCTGGCGCTGCCGCTGATGCTCCGAAGCGGCATGGATTTCTGGGCAGCGTTGGGCATCGCCTGTGCGCTGACCGTCGCGCTCTATCTGGCCGCAATCTGGATTGCGGCCACCTTCTTCGGCGTGAAACTTTGAGAGCGCTGTCCCGCGCCTTGGCGCTGCCCGCCCCCGCGTGCTAAACCGGCGCCCATCGAAATTCCTGCCTGCTGGAGTACGCCCGATGGCCAATACCCCCAAAACCCGCACCGAAACCGACACATTCGGACCCATCGAGGTCGCGGCCGACCGCTATTGGGGTGCGCAGGCCCAGCGCAGCCTCGGCAATTTCAAGATCGGCTGGGAAAAGCAGCCCCTACCCGTGGTCCGTGCCCTTGGCATCGTCAAGCGCGCCGCCGCCGAAACCAATATGGAACTCGGCAACCTCGATCCCGCGATCGGCAAGGCCGTGGTGCAGGCCGCGCAGGAAGTGATTGAGGGCAAGCTCGACGATCACTTCCCCCTCGTCGTCTGGCAGACCGGCTCCGGCACCCAGTCCAACATGAACGCCAACGAAGTGATCTCGAACCGCGCCATCGAAATCATGGGCGGCGAGATGGGCTCGAAAAAGCCGGTCCATCCCAACGACCACGTCAACATGAGTCAGTCGTCGAACGACACTTATCCGACGGCCATGCATGTCGCCTGCGCGGAGGAAATCCACCACCGCCTGCTCCCGGCGCTGCAGAAGCTGCGCAATGCCTTGAACGACAAGGCTCAGGCCTGGAACCACATCGTCAAGATCGGCCGCACCCACACCCAGGATGCGACGCCGCTGACGCTCGGCCAGGAATTTTCCGGCTACACCGCACAGGTCGAAAACGGCATCGCCCGCATCGAGCAGACACTGCCGAAGCTGATGGAACTGGCCCAGGGCGGCACCGCTGTCGGTACCGGCCTCAACGCCCCCATCGGCTTTGCCGAAAAGGTCGCCGACAAGATCGCCGCCATCACACATCTGCCGTTCAAGACCGCGCCCAACAAGTTCGAGGCGTTGGCCGCCCATGACGCGATGGTCTTCAGCCATGGCGCGATCAACACGGTCGCCGCCTCGCTTTTCAAGATCGCCAACGATATACGCTTGCTCGGCTCCGGCCCGCGCTCGGGCCTCGGTGAATTGGCGTTGCCGGAAAACGAGCCCGGCTCGTCCATCATGCCGGGCAAGGTCAACCCGACCCAGTGCGAAGCGCTGACGCAGGTCTGCGTGCAGATTTTCGGCAACCATGCCGCGCTGACCTTCGCCGGCAGCCAGGGTCATTTCGAGCTCAACGTCTACAATCCCGTCATGGCCTACAATTTCCTGCAATCCGTGCGCCTGATGGCCGATGCCGCCCTGAGCTTCACCGACAATTGCGTCGTGGGCATCGAGCCCCGCGAAGACAACATCAAGGCGGCGCTCGAACGCTCGCTGATGCTGGTCACCGCGCTCGCCCCGAAGATCGGCTACGACAACGCCGCGAAGATCGCCAAGACCGCGCACAAGAACGGCACCACCTTGCGCGAGGAAGCGGTTGGGGGCGGCTATGTGACCGAAGCGGAATTCGACGCCATCGTGCGCCCTGAAAAAATGATCGGCCCGGAATAAACGACATCGAACGCATCATGACCGACGAGATCAAACGCTCCGTCACCATCGCCGGTCACCGCACCAGCATCTCGCTGGAGCGGCCCTTCTGGGACTTGCTGAAGGAACTGGCCTGCTCGGAAAAGACCTCGGTCAACGATCTGGTGCGCCGGATCGACGCCGAACGCGGTGGCAAGGGCACGCTCTCGGCCGCCGTCCGCCTCTATGTGCTGGAAGGCATGCGCAGACGCAGCGACGGCAGCTGCACAACCTGATTACTGCGTGAAAGCCGGGCGCGTCGGCGGTGGCGGCGGCGGAGCGGTGCGCGTTTCCGCAGGCAGGCCCATCAGTTCGCGCAATTCGCGGCTCGCCCCACCGGCTTCTTCCAGACTCTCAGCCAGCAGCCGCGCCGCGACGAATGCTTGCAATTCGAGCGTCTGCGTCTTTGTGTCGATCGTGCCGCCGCGTCCTGTTGCAACGATCGAGAACGCCGGCGCGCCTTCGGGCTTTTCAGGCACAATCGTCAATTCGGCATCGGCCGCAAGCCGCGGCAGATCGTAAAGTGCCAGCAGTTTCGCAGTGCCGCCATTAAGCGTCACGGTGTCGTCGGCAAGGCGCAGCACGCCATCCTCGATGCTGAAACCACCGTCGAACCCGCGCACCGCCGTCTCGCCGCTTTGCAGCGTGTCGCTGACAAGCGCTGGAAAATCGTCGATGTCCTGCAGCGTTTCAAGCGCTTCGCCGAAGCCGGCGACATCAAGCGGCGCGAACGCCATACCGGCAACATCGATCGTTCCTGCACCGCTCGCCGACGATACGAGCGCCAACCAGCTGCGCCCCTGTGCCTGAAACTGTCCGCTGAGGTTGACCCGGCCCTTGCCAGGACCCGCACCGAAGGCCTCGCGGAAAACACGCCCGAGTTCGGCCTCCTCAATCAGCGCCGTCAAGCCGATACCGGGCGCGCCCTGCCCGCCCTCGATCCGCGCCCCGAGTGAAACCCGCCCGCCGGCAAATTGCCCGATGAAGGGCGACGCCGAAAGAACGCCATGCGACAGCGACAGGTTCGTCGTCACATCGCCAAAGGCAAGCGAACCGAACCGGACCGTCCCGGCCTTGAGCTCGACCTCCCCGTCCAGCGCACCCAGCATCGACCAGTCGAGCGCGGCCGCCGGCCAGATCTCGTCGTCGGCGCTGGCGAGCGAGGTCAGCTCAAGCGCATTGGCCTCCAGCCGGCCTGTCAGTGAAGGCAACTTGTCCCCATCCGGCGCGCGCCAGGTCGTACTGCCTGAGAGCCGGAAATTGCCGGCGACACTCTCCATATTCGAAAGCGCAAGACTATGTTTGTCCCAGACAACCGCTGAAGAAAAAACGAAACCCGGCCCGGAAGCCTGCTTGCCGACCCACCTCGACAAGGGTTCGGGCGCGCCGAATGCGGCAAAAACCGAGAGCACGCCCGGCGCTGCAATGTCGGCTCTTCCCTGGAAGCGCAAGGCTTCGAATGGATCGGTGGCGCGACCTCGCGCCGTCAAGGTCATGCTGCCGATATTGGCCCGGAAGCTGACCTGATAGGGCTTGTCGGGCACACTTTCGAGCTGCAGCGCGATCGACCCCGGTGCCGTCACACTGTCGCGCGGATCGAGCCCCAGTTGCTGCAGAAGAACGCGGCCCTCGTCATTGGCCGCATTGGCGACGATGTCGAGGCTCTCGACGCCAGTGCCGTCGCCATGGCGCCGCTTCAACACCGCGTCGACACGGCTGCCGCGCACGGTACCCTTGAGCGTCAACGTGTCGACACGCAACTCGCTGTCGGTGGCCTCGCCCGACACGCCGGTCACATCGATCGACACCGGTCCGCTCGCATCGGGCACCGAGAAACCAAAGAGCGCCAGCAAGCCGCCAAAGCGCTCACCCTCGATATGGCTGACGAAATTGCCTTTCACATCGTCACGCCGCCCGCTCGTGACACCGGTCAATTGCCCGGAGAAGGAAAACCTAGCGCCCGCGACATCTTCGGCCTCGAAACGCTGAACATCGAGCATGCCGTCGATCAATGTCGCTTCGGCATCGAGGCCGCGAATATTTTCCTCCCAGAGGCGCAGGCGTTCGGCACGAAGACGCAGCCCGATATCATGCGACGCCAGAAACGCCTGCGGTTCGCGGTCGCGGAACCACAATGCGCGCATTGGATCGACATCGAAATCTGTCGCGCGGAGATCGGCATCAATACGCGGACGACCGTCGGCCAGCCGGTAGCCGATGCTGCCGAGAAGCGTGGGCGCGGCGAGATCGCGCGCATAACCGGCCTGCAGACCCGAAATATCGAGCGCATCCGGAGCCAACCGCAAGCGCGCGCGGGCCGAAAAGGGTGTGCCGGCGCGTGGCGCGCTGCGCGCGGTCGAATCGGCCTCGTCGTGGCTTGCCGCAAGCCATTGTGTCAGCGCCGCAAGGTTGCCGCTGCGCATATCGAAGCGACCGTCGAAAACCGGAACATCCTCGCGACGAGCCAGTTGACCGATCAGCGAAACCTCGGATTGACCGCCAAGTTCGCCGCGGGCCGTTTCGACATCCAGAACGCCGTCCGCCAGCGCCAGTGTCAGCTCTGCATTCCGCACGATCGCGTTTTGCAGGGCAAGTGTCGCGACCGAGACCTGCACACTGCCATCGATCCAGCCAGGAAGCGGCACGGCGAGGAGATGGGCAAGCGGAACGCCGCTTTCCATGGCGTCGGGAAGCAACCGGCTGAGCAGAGGCCCGGCGGTGAAATTCTCGGATGTCAGTTCGAGCGAGAATACAGGGCGCCCTTCCCAGCGGGCCTGAGCCGCGCCGTTGAGCGTCGTCCCACCCGCGGCGAGGACGAGATTACGGAAGGTTGCCGATTGTGCGGTCGCGACAAGTCCGCTGTCGATACGAACCGGCACGGCGTCGCCATTCGCACCGACCTCCATACGGCCGTTGCCGTCGAGCCGCGCCGCTGCCGAAAACTCCGTCGCAACACCCGAAAACAGGAACCGGACCGGCCGGTCCCGAAGCTGCAAATCCGCCGTGACCTGAAATGCCTTGCGGCCGGCAAAGTCGCCAAGGCCAAGCCTCATGGTCAGCGGGACGTCGTCGACAACAGCCTCGATCTCGGCACGCAGCGGACCGACAAGTGACGTCGCAATCACCTCACCGCCAACCTGTGTCGCGCGCCAGCTCCGCCCGTTTGCACGATTCTCGTAGACGACAATACCGTTCTCGAATTGCGCCCTTTCGAGACTGATCGACGCCAGCGAGAACATACCGTCCGCCATCACAGCATCCGGCAGTTCGAAAGCGGCCCAGTTTGTTGTGCCGTCCGGCAGAACTTCGAGATTGATCTGCGGGCGAACGATACGGACGCTGGTGATCTTGATGTCGCCGGCGATCAGCGGCGTCAGCGCCACCACGGCGTCGATCTCGTCGAACGTCGCCATATGCGCAGACAGGGCCGCGCTGCTTGTATTGACGATCTTCACCTTGCCGAGCGTCATGTGCGGCGCGGGCAGGATTCGCAGACGTATGTCGCCATCGATGCGAACCGGCGCGCCGATCGCGTTCGAAGCCTGCTCTTCGATTTCGCCGCGGAACTTGTTCCAGTCGATCAGGTTCGGTCCGACCAGAGCGGCAAACAAAAGCGCGACGAAGAGTCCCGCAATATAGGTCAGGATCGAATTCAAGCCTGTCTCCAGCCGCACCCGGCGCGCGAACGCAGCGTTGCCCTCGACGGTTTTATGCCGACCGCCTTTAGCCTAAGCTCATGGGATGAGCGGCAGCCAGACCGCCAGATGCGGTCGTATTGCGGGCAAACTATGGACTCGAACGACGAAAATATAGTCAAAATCGCCACCTTCCGGAAAATGGCGCGCGATGCGGAAAAGCGCGCGGCAAAAGCCGAAAAGGAAAAGCGCGCGACGGCAAACCGTACACGCTTCGGACGCAGCGGCGCCGAAAAGAAGCGCGACAAGCTGGAGCGGACGCGCGCCGAGCGAAAACTCGACGGCGCCCGGCGGGACGCGCCGCCGGACGATCCGACGGCGTCCGAGTGAACGTCGCTGGGACCGCAGTCGCCAACCTCAATAGAAAGCATAATAGTTTCATGGGGTTAGGAAAGGCGCCCAGCGCAGCGTTGACAACATGCGGTGCATAAATTAATAACTGACTGGTCAGTTATTAATTTGCATAAGTTGAGAGCGCCCGCATGCCGACCACTAATCCGAAGCGCCAGCGCCGCAAACAAGCACGACCCGCCGAAATCATGGCGGCGGCGCTGACGCTCTTCTCCGAAAGAGGCTTCGCCGCGACGCGGCTCGACGATGTGGCGGAAGCCGCCGGGGTCAGCAAGGCGACGATCTATCTCTACTTCGAAAACAAGGAACAGCTCTTCACCGCCCTCGTCCGCGAACTCGCCACGCCGCGCTTCGACGAGATCGAAATGCTCATCGACGCATATGAAGGTTCAAGCGCCGAACTGCTCGGTTTCGTGATCGCCCGCCTCGGCGAAGCCGCGACGACGACACGCATCCCCGCGCTCGCCCGCATCGTGCTAGCCGAGAGCGGAAATTTTCCCGAGATCCGCGACTATTACCGCGACCACATCGTGCAGCGCGGCCTTCGCAATTTCGCCCGCATCGTCGAGCGCGGTATCGCTCGCGGTGAGTTTCATGCCTGCGACCCGAGAACGGCCGCACAAAGCATCATCTTCCCGATCATCATGAATACGCTGGCACGCGAGACATTCGGCGACATTGAACCACTTAACCCGGCGGCATTTTTTCCGGCTCATGCAGCGTTCGTCATGCGCGGCCTCGCCGCGGACAGGGAGGCGTAAGATGCAGCGCCTCCATTCCCTCCTGTTCGCGAGCGTGGCCGCGCTCCTCCTTGCCGGATGCAACGACGCGCCCGATGGCACATATCAGGGCTATGCCGAAGGCGAATATGTGCGCGTCGGCCCGGTCGACGGCGGCACGATCGACGAGATCGCCGTCGCTCGCGGCGACCGCGTCGAAAAAGGCGCCCTGCTCTTCCGTCTCGACCTGACGGCTGAAACCGCCGCCGCCGCACAGGCCGCCGCGCAACTCGCCGAAACGAAAACGGCGCTCGACGACGCCCAGCGCGAACTGAAACGCATGGAAGCGCTTCGCGCCGGCGGCAATGTGGCTCAAGCGATCCTCGACACATCGCGCGCGCAGCGCGACCGCGCCGGATCGCGAATGCTCGCCGCCGCCGCCGCACACGATCAGGCCAAATGGCGCCTCGCGCGCCGCGAAGGCCGTGCCCCGACGGCGGCCATCGTGCAGGATGTGTTGTTCCGGCCGGGCGAGTTTGCCGCCGCGAGCCAGCCCGTCGTGTCGCTGCTCCCACCGGAAAACATCAAGGTGCGCTT
>JAUXOE010000293.1 GCA_030682415.1 Parvibaculum sp. | reverse complement strand
ATAGGCCGAATAGGTCGCGCCACCCGTCTCCGCAAGCACCTTCGTGATCGCTGCCGTCAACGACGTCTTCCCGTGGTCAACGTGACCGATCGTACCGATGTTGCAGTGCGGCTTGTTCCGCTCAAACTTCTCTTTGGCCATGGGCGTTAGCTACCTTCAATTGATCGGTTAGGACTTGATCGGCGCGCGCCGCGCTCGAACTCTTCTTACTCTCGTCTCTGCCTTCGGCCGCATTTCGCCTCGGCGGGGCGCCGCGCCGGCTGCACGGAGACTGGAGCGGGTGAAGGGAATCGAACCCTCGTCATCAGCTTGGAAGGCTGTTGCTCTACCATTGAGCTACACCCGCCGACCGGGTCCGTACTGGCCCTGAACTGTTCGCCTGTCTTAATGCCTGCGCTGGATGGTGGAGGGGGTTGGATTCGAACCAACGTAGGCATAGCCAACGGATTTACAGTCCGTCCCCTTTAGCCACTCGGGCACCCCTCCGTGTCCGATGTCAAATGTTGTGAAATCCCAATAAGTTCGCGGATGTGACTGCTCTTGCGGCCTCGTGGGACACGCGCGGCTTTATTCAGGTTTGCCGCCGCTGTGTCAACTAAAATCCCGGTCTCGAAAGCGTGAACACCCCCGCAGCGCGCCTCCGACCGTGTAACCCGGCAAGGCGCGCTGTTCGGGGGCGTTTGCATGAGCCCGAGCCACGAAATATAAGCGCGTCCATGAGCAGACGCAAGCAACCCTCCCATTCGCGATCCGCCGGCGCCGCGCCAAACGCCGCCCATGCCCACAAACATGGCCGGGCACGTGGCGCCAGCAAGGGAAGTCGAGCGGGCGATGACAGCTATCTATATGGTTTTCATGCGGTTTTAGCTGCTTTGAACAATCCGGCCCGGCAAGCCGAGCGCCTCTGCCTGACCCGAAACGCCGAGGCCGAACTCTCCCGGCAGGGGACCAATCCGGCCCGGGCTGCCGACTTTCGTCTTGAAATTATGGAAAATGAAGATATCGCCGCACTTCTCCCGCCGGGTGCTGTCCACCAAGGGATTGCGCTTCGAACCTCCCCCCTACCAGAGCGCGATGTTGCCGAGGTCTGCGAAGACGCCACCCGCGTCGTCGTGCTGGACCAGGTCACCGACCCGCACAATTTCGGAGCGATTCTCCGCTCGGCCGCCGTTTTCGGGGCGACGGCACTCATCACCACCGACCGCAACAGCCCGCCCTTCGGCGGCGCGCTGGCCAAGGCGGCCTCGGGCGGCCTCGAGCAGGTCCGCATCGCCCGCGTAATCAATCTCGTCCGCGCCATTGATGAATTGAAGGAACTGGGCTTCGAGGTGATCGGTCTCGACGGCGATGGCGAGGCCTCCCTGCCCGATCTCGAACTGTCCCCCCGCGTCGCGCTGGTGCTCGGTGCCGAGGGGGCGGGCCTCAGGCGTCTCACCCGCGAGCATTGCGACCTGCTGGCTCGGCTGCCGGCTGCGGGTACGATGAAGAGCCTCAACGTCTCCAACGCTGCTGCCGTGGCGCTTTACGAGCTGTTCCGCCGTGCTACGTGACACTCGCCATCCAGGCTAAATCGCCGGCGCCGTCAACCCATTCCCCCTCAGATATCCGGCGAGCGCGTGAATGACCGGTGCGACGGCCGGCCGCGCCATCATGCGCTTGCGCCATGCCGCGAGATGCCGCAATTCAGGATCCGGTGCACCGCCCATGAACGAGGTAAAGAAGCTGGCGCAGATGAAGGCGATGTCGGCGTAGGTATAGCTGCCTGCGATATAGTCGCGATGCACCAACACCCCGTCCATTTCCAGGTGGTAGTCGGCGATCTTCGCAAGCGCCGACCGTGTCTCCGGCTTTTGTGGGTCGCCGAGCGTCTGCAACAGTACGACGAATGACGGAAAGAACACTTCGTCGGACTTCAATTCCATGAGCCGTGCATGGGCGCGCGCCTCGATATCTGCCGGCCAAAGCGCCGGCGTCGGAAACTTGTCTTCGAGATATTCGAATATCTGCGTCGAATCGAAAATTTCGACTGTCCCGTCGAGCAGCACCGGCACCTGCCGCTTCGGATTGATCCGAGCGACATCCGAATGTGTCGGCGAATAGCGATCCTTCAGCGTGAACGGCACCATCTCGACTTCGCACGCGATCCCTTTTTCGGCAACGGCGATCTGCGCCTTGGCGCCGTACATGCTGAGCGGACCAGACAGAAGTTTCATTACGGTCTCCTTATCGTCCACTGGCGAGACGCAGGATCTGCATCCAGCCCTTCGGGCTTCGTCGCGCATGGCGCAACACCACGCCGGAGTCCTGAAAGAAGGCGATCCGCTCGACCGCCTGTTCGTCTCTGAAGATGAAGCGATCGACGCTATCCCAGGAAAGCAGCACGCCACCGACCGTCGCGGTGAAGGTGAGTTCGACGAACAGCACATCGTCCGCCGCCGCCCACCGCTTCGACCTCGCCCGGAGGTCGGGAAAGGCCTTGAACGCGCGCTGGAACGCCCGGCGCCCGGCGTCCTTTCCGCGCGACACCGGCGGCCGCGTCGGCGCCTTCAGAACAATATCCTCGCTCAGCAGCGCAAGCAGGCGTTCCAACCGTTCTCGCGGCGCCTCCCATACCTCATCGAATATCCGAACCCAATCGGCATAGCTGCCGCGCTCGCCCGTCCGTACATCCAGCACTACCGTTTCGGTTCCGCCCATTGCCGCCTCCGCCCGATTGAAATGCAGGGTTATAATTGGGGCGGGCGCCACGGCTTTTCAGGGACCAATCCGGGAAACGATACGGGCCATGCCAACCCGGCCGGCAAAGCGCCGCTTGCCGCCATCTTCATGCGCCATTATGTTGCGCGCACGGTCGCCCCTGTAGCTCAGTTGGTAGAGCACCTGATTTGTAATCAGGGGGTCACGGGTTCGAATCCTGTCGGGGGCACCGATTTCTCAAAGTCAAAGCAGCGGATCTCAATCAATTGTATCGGCCGGCAGGCCGCGCGCCCGGAGCATGTCGCGCATCATTGTGCCGACAGCCTGCGGCGAGAAGCGGTCGATCATGAGCTGTCGGCCGCGCATGGCTTTGGCGTTTGCCGCATTCCGGTCCGCCTCGATTACACACAACCAATGTGCCGCATCGTCGACACTAGGCTCCGCCCAAACCTGATCCTTCCAGTCCACGTAATGCTCTTCGGCGACCGGCACAAGATCATACGCCACCGGATATCCGGTCGACGCCGTCACAAAATCCGTGCTGCCGGAATAGTCGGTAGCAACGACCGGCTTGCCGGCCGCCATTGCTTCCGCGGGCCCGAACCCGAACCCTTCCGAGCGGTGCAGGGAAATAAAGACGTCGCAATCGAAGATCAGACGATCCATCGCCGCTCGATCGAACGTCTTGTCGATCGGGACAATGCGCGTATCTGCCGCTGCAATCTGAGCGAGCCATTCACGGCCATCATCATTTCCGCCGCCCCGCACCTTGATGACCAGACGCACATCACGCCGGGACAGCGGAAAGGCAAGCTGGAAAGCCGCTACAGTGGCATCAGGATTCTTCCGTGATCTGAAGGAGTCAAAATCGAAATAGGTCAGGATCGTGAATGGTTGGTCGGAATCTCCCGACATCGCTGCGTCCGCCGGAATGCGAACGGGCTGCGGCAACAGCGTAACCGGCCGGTCAGTACTCGCACGAAAGGCATCCTCCACAAATCGCGATGGCGCCCAGATCTCATCAAATCGGTCGACAAACATACGATATTCATTTGGGATGCGTCCGAGTTCCCAGAATGGGTAGAGAATGTTGGTGCTGTCGGGCCGCAATCGTCGGACATGCGGCTTGAGACCCACGGGGGGCAGAACCAGAAGATGGACGAAACGATCCATCGCATCGCTGCATTTCGTCGCAAATGTTGTATCGGACTCGCGGCCTGGCAGACGAACATTAACGAAGGTCGCGGGAATGCATGCGGCATCGATCGCGTAAGCGAGATTGCGTGCCGCCTGCCCGAGACCTATCTCGGATCGAAGAAAACCGCTCAGGCAGACCCCCTGACGCAAGGCCGTGATTTGATGAGAAGGAAATTCAGCCTGGCTTGCGCGCATCTCGGCAATGAGGCTGATGGCGCTGGTCTCATCTTCCCGAGCGAGGTGCGCCAGCGGACTTTCCACATCCGTGTAATCGGGCCGCAGAGTGCGATAGTGGCTGAGAGAGAACCAGGGCGTCGGCTTCCGTTTCTCGCGCCAGCCGGACTTCATGTAGTGTTCAAACGGATCGACGCCGTGATCCGCCACATCGCGATAGAATTCGAGATACCAGACCGGATCGAAAGCGCCCAGGGCTTCGACGCGCCGACGCAATAGAAGTCGTGCTTGTTGTCCCCGCCTGCCGCCGCAGACCCACCGGAGCAGGCGCTTGCGAAAGCCGCCCCTCCATCTCCCAGACCTCCGATCACCGGATATCATACAGCCTCCCGACGACACATCTTCTTGCGGTCTAGTTCCTGCGGTCCTAAAAACAACGGTTTTTCAACCTCTTCAACCCGGTGCCCCACTTGTCTGCATGACAGACCGGGCGGAGTCCACCATACAGCTACTACCCCGGGTCGACACCGGCAGGCGTGATCAACCCAGCCAAAGCAGATTAATCCGAACGCCGACGATGAATATGGCATGCGCCGCTTGCCGCCGTATGGGGAGGCAATTATCTTGCGCAGCGTTTCATCAGGAGTCCTTCCCATGACCATGCTGTCTGAGATCAAAGCGCGCGCGACGGCGTTGACTGCAGCCGAACGCACACGCTTTGTCGAACGGCATCCGGCTTCGCAGCAAATGGCAGCCGAAGCCGGCCAGCATTTCCCGGGCGGCGTACCGCTGCACTGGATGCTCGATTGGGAAACACCCTTCCCGCTTTTTGTCCGCGAAGCCGCAGGTTCCACCGTCACCGATATCGACGGTCATCGCTATGCCGATTTCTGCCTTGGTGATACCGGCGCCATGTTCGGTCATTCGCCGGAACCGGTTGCCCGCGCGATCGCCGCGCAGGCGCAGCGTGGTCTGACCGCGATGCTGCCATCCGACCTGACAGCCGAGGTCGGCCATCTGCTTGCGGCGCGCTTCGGCCTGCCCTTCTGGCAGGTGACGGCGACCGCAAGCGATGCCAACCGCGCTGTCGTCCGCTGGGCCCGCGCCCTGACGGGCCGCTCTAAAGTGCTGGTCTTCGACGGTTGCTATCACGGTCAGGTCGAAGACGCCTTCGTGAAGCTCGAAAATGGCGAAACCAAAATGAAGCCGAGCCTGCTCGGCCAAGTGAACGACATGGCGCGAACAAGCGTCGCCGCGCCCTTCAACGATCTCGATGCCGTTGAGCGCCTGCTGGTGGACGGCGACATTGCACTGATCCTGACCGAGCCGGCACTAACCAACACGGCGATGGTGCTACCGGAACCCGGCTTCATCGAAGGTCTGATCGCCGCCGCGCACCGTCATGGCGCACTGATCTGCCTCGATGAGACGCACACGATCTCCGCCGGTCCGGGTGGCTTCACCCGCGCACATGATCTTTCACCCGATTTCTTCGTACTCGGCAAGCCCGTGGCCGGCGGTCTCCCTGCCGCCGTTTTCGGCTTCACGTCTGAGGTCGAGGCCGGCATGCGCCGCGTGCTCGAAGCGAAAGTGCCGGGCTATTCGGGCATCGGCACCACGCTATCCGGCAACATGCTGGCGCTGGCCGCCATGCGTGCCTGTCTCGCCGAGATAATGACCGACGACGCCTATGCACACATGACGGCGCTTGCAACGCGACTCGCGGAGGGTCTCCGCGTCGCAGTTGAAAAGCGCCGTCTGCCATGGACCGTAACGCAACTCGGCGCACGGGCCGAACTGGTGTTCAGCCCCCGCCCGCTTCGCAATGGCGCAGAAGCCGCCGCGGCAATCGATCACACCGTCGAACGTGCCATCCATCTTTTTCTACTCAACCGGGATGTGCTGGTGACACCGTTCCACAACATGACCCTCGTTGCACCTTCGACAACACAAGCCGACGTCGAAAAACTGGTGCACAATTTTGACGAAGCACTTGGCTTGCTCTGCGGCGAGAAGGAGATAGCGGCATGACCCGCGCGCCCGAAAAAGAAGCGGTGGAATTTCTCGCCAACCATCCGGAGATCGCGCAGATACAGGCGTTTCTGACCGATCCGTCGGGTGTTGCACGCGGCAAGGTGCTGCGGCCGGAGGAATTGCTGACCGCCTATCGCGACGGTCGACCGCTCCCCTGTTCGATCCAGTCGCTCGACATGCTGGGCGCGGATGTGCTCGAAACCGGCCTGGTCTGGGAAGAAGGCGACAGCGACCGTCCCTGCTTTCCGGTAGCAGGAACGCTGACCCATGCGCCCTGGCACGCAACGCCCACCGCGCAATTGATTCTCGCCTCCTATGAAAAGGACGGCTCGCCGACGCCCGCCGACCCGCGTCACGCGCTGGCGCGCACCGTCGCTTCGCTCGAAAACAAGGGGCTGAAGCCCGTCGTCGCCATCGAACTCGAATTCTATCTGATCGATCGCGCCGCCGCGCAGTCAGGCAAGCCCCGGCCGCCCGCCGCCCCCAACGGCTTCGCGCCGTCGCATCTGCAAGCCTATCTGATGCAGGATGTGGAGGATTTCGCACCCGTTCTCGACGACATCTTTGCCGGCGCCAAAAAGATGGGCCTTCCCGCCCGCACCCTGATTTCGGAATATGCGCCCGGCCAGTTCGAAATCGTGCTGGCCCACCGCAACGACGCGATGCGCGCCGCCGACGACGCCATTCTCTACAAGCGTCTCGTCAAAGGCATCGCCGACCGTCACGGCTACATCGCCACTTTCATGGCCAAACCCTATGCCGATATTTCCGGCAGCGGCATGCATGTGCACATTTCACTGGCCGACGAAACGAACCCCAATCTCTTTGCCGGCGACGATCCATCGCTGACGCCGCAGCTGCGCCACGCTATCGGCGGCCTCGAAGCGACCATGGCGGAAAGCATGGCCGTCTTCGCGCCCAACGCGAATTCCTTCCGCCGCTTCCGCCGCAACACCTATGCGCCGCTCACGCCCGCATGGGCCTTCGACAACCGTTCCGTACCGCTCCGCGTAACGGCCGGAAAGCCGGAGACCCGCCACCTCGAGCACCGCGTTTGCGGCGCCGACGCCAACCCTTACGTGGCGCTTGCGGCCGTCATCGCCGGTATCGACGAAGGCATCGACAAGAAACTCGAACCGAGCGAACCCGTCACTGGCGATGGATACCGGCGCGAGACGAAACCGACCTTGCCAATGAACTGGTGGAAGGCGTTGGAAGTCGCACGCCACTCCACCTTCCTGCGCGAAAGACTCGGCGAAAAATTCGTCGACACCTTCCTCACCATCAAGGAAGTCGAATGCGACCGCTTCTTCGCCGAAATCTCCGACGTTGATTTCGACTGGTATCTGCGCAACGCGTGAGACGGGCTGCCTATTCGGGACAGGGATAGTTCGCTGCAAGCGTCCGCGCGCCCATTTCGAAGGCGGTTCGCTGGTAGAGCTCCGGATGCTCCGGCGCGAAGGCAACGACTTGCTGCGCGAAGGTCTCGAAGGCCAGCTGCTCCGGTAACCGGAAGCAAACCTCCTCATCCATGCCAGGCCCCAGGCGGCGCACGATAAGCGGCGCGCCGGCCTCAACCGACGCATAGACACCAGCCGCAAGCCCTGCAAGAAACTGATGGCAAGACGCGCGTGCAATGCGGTCGTCGGCCTCCGCCGAGGCGCTCGCCGCAACCGTACAGGCCGAAACAAGTTCGGCGCCCGTCGTGATGCGTGGCGCCTGCGCCAGCGCAAAGCCGGCCGGCAGCATCGACGCCACCGCCACTAATGCGGCAAGTTTGCTGACATATTTCATGGCGATCTCCCTCTTCGGTTGACGTCTCTTACTATGACCCGAATTTACGCAACTGGCACGTCAACCGACGACGCGCGACGATACAGCGCAGACACATATAAGCCGCCTTGCCGGGCGGCCCACTTCGTCCCTACGGGATCAGTCGGCGCTGGTCGCCTTTTTCAGCGGGTCTTCTAGCGGAACCTGCCCCTGCTCGGAAAATCGCTTGCGCGCTTCTTCCTCTTCCTTTGTCCGCGCGGCCTGGTCGGTGATCTGCCGGCCCAGTGCCACAACATTCGGAATCTCGTCGTCCGCCAACGCCTTCATGTATTGCTTCCGCTTCATCGCCTTCTCGATATAAGGCGCCAGTTCTTCGGCCTTCTTCTTCTGCCGCTCGTCCTCATGCTCCTTGAATTCCGGCATGACCTCGCTCGCAAACATCTCCAGCGCTTCGCAAATATGCTCGTGCCGATTGCGACCGCCCTGCTGGATGAACGACACCTGATCGACGCCGGCATCGGCAAATCCGCGCAGATGCTCGCGCATCTGATCCGGCGTGCCGATGCCGCGATTGCCGCCCTCTTCCGGCAGATGCGGACGCGCCTTCTCGAACGCTTCCCAGATATTGGTGCGCCCCGGCTTGTGCTCGCCGAAAATGTAGTGATGACCGAGCGCGTAGCCGAAGAAACGGAACCCGTCCATGCCGCGGCGCTTGGCCTCCTCGGCATCCTTGTGCAGCGAGAAGCCTGTCACCATGGCGATGTTCGGATTGCAGGCATGGCCGATCGGCACGGCCTCTTCCTTGAAGATGCGGTAATAGTCGTCGACCCACTGCTTGGCTTCCGCCGGATCGACAAAGGCGAAGGTCAGCGCCCCGATGCCGAGCCGCGCCGCGAGCTTGATCGTCTCGCGATTGGAGCAGGCAACCCATAGCGGTGGATGCGGCCGCTGAACGGGCTTCGGCACCACGTTGCGGCAGGGCATCGAAAAGAATTCGCCCTCATAGCCGGGATAGGGATCCATCGCCATCATGTTGGCGCATTGCTCCACCGCCTCGCGCCATTGCGACCGCTTCTGTTCGACCGGCACGCGATAACCGCCGAGCTCGAGCAACGCCGAGCTTTCGCCCGTACCCCATTCGACGCGGCCTTTCGACACGAGATCGAGCGTCGCGATGCGCTCGGCCACACGCGCCGGATGATTGTAGTTCGGTGGCATCAGTGTGATGCCATGACCGAGACGAATGTTCTTGGTGCGCTGCGAGCAGGCCGCGAGGAAAACCTCGGGCGCCGAGGAATGCGAATACTCTTCGAGGAAATGATGT
>JAUXOE010000282.1 GCA_030682415.1 Parvibaculum sp. | reverse complement strand
TGCTCGCGGCGCCGTCGATTCTGCGTGCCGACGCGCCCTACAAGCGGGCGCTCAACCTGCAGAGCCTCAATTCTGGCGAAAAACTCAACATCGTCTATTGGGCGGATGGCGACTACCTGCCGGACGCAATCAAGCGCGTCGACTGGTTCATGCGCGACCTGCGCGAAAACAAGACGGCACCGACCGATCCGCGCCTGCTCGATCTGCTCCACGACATTGACGCCAACACGCGCTCGAAGAACCCGATCTACACCATGTCGGGCTACCGCACCGAACGGACCAATGCCTGGCTCGATGCCCGCGGCAATGGCGTCGATCCCGGCAGCTTCCACATGCGCGGTATGGCGATCGACATCACGCAGGATTTTCACGACCCGGAAGAAGTCTACCGCGTGGCCAAAAAACTCGGCCGCGGCGGCGTCGGCTTCTATCCAACGAAAACGCCCTACGTACATGTCGATGTCGGGCCCGTCGACTCTTGGGTCTATCCGACACCCGGCCGGCCGGGCCGCGACGAGGAATATGACGCGATGATGGCGGCGGAGACGCAAGAAAGCTGAGCGGGCTGCACTACCCACCCTGCCCTCACTAAACACGCGGCGATTATCCGGCTATGAACTGCGCGCCGTTGGCTGTGATCGTGGCGCCGGTGACAAAGCTCGCCTTTTCGTCAGCGAGGAATGTCACGCAATGGGCGATTTCCTCCGCCTTGCCAAGGCGGCCGACCGGGATCGTGGCGATGATGCTGTCGAGCACTTTTTCAGGCACGGCGGCCACCATGTCGGTGTCGATATACCCGGGCGCAATGCAATTGACGGTGACGCCCTTCCGCGCCACTTCCTGCGCCAGTGCCTTGGTGAACCCGATAACGCCGGCCTTGGCGGCCGAGTAATTGGTCTGGCCCATCTGACCCTTCTGACCGTTGATCGACGAGATGTTGATGATTCGCCCGAAGCCGCGTTCGCGCATGCCGTTGATGACGGGTTGACACATGTTGAACATCGAATCGAGATCGACGCTCATGACTTCACGCCACTGCGCAGGCGTCATCTTGTGCAGCATGCCGTCGCGCGTGATACCGGCATTGTTGACCAGCACATCGACAGGACCGAGCGTTGATTCCACCTCGGCGATGCCTTTCACGCATGCTTCATAGTCGCCAACATTCCACTTGAATGCCTTGATGCCGGTTTCCTTGGTAAAGGCGGCGGCGGCCTCGTCGTTGCCTCCATAGTTGGCCGCGACGTCATAGCCCGCCGCCTTGAGCGCCAGCGAAATGGCGTGCCCGATACCCCGCGTGCCGCCTGTGACGAGCGCTACTTTTTTCATCGTTTCAAATCCTTGCCGTCAAAACAGATCATGTCCTGCCCGGGAACCGTCCCGGCAGTCAGTCGCGCGCAATGCACATGGCAATGCCCATGCCGCCGCCGATACAGAGAGTCGCAAGACCCTTCTTTGAGTTTCGTTTCTCCATTTCGTGCAGCAAGGTCACAAGCACCCGTGCACCCGATGCGCCGATCGGATGGCCGATCGCAATGGCGCCGCCATTGACGTTGACCTTGGAAACGTCCCAGCCGAGATCCTTGTTGACCGCGAGAGCCTGGGCGGCAAAAGCCTCGTTGGCCTCAATCAGATCGAGATCGTCGGGCGTCCAGCCGGCCTGTTTCAGGGCCGCGCGCGAGGCCGGAATCGGCCCGGTCCCCATGACGGCGGGATCCACACCCGCCTGCGCCCAGGAGACGATCCGCCCCATGACCTTGCGGCCTTCCTTTTTCGCGCGCTCGGCGCTCATCAGCACGACCGCCGCCGCGCCATCATTGATGCCGGACGCATTGGCGGCGGTAACCGAGCCGCATTCCTTCTGAAAAGCCGGCTTCAACCCCTTGATGCCGTCGAGCGTGACCCCCGATTTTATGTATTCATCGGCGTCGACCACAGTATCGCCCTTGCGGCCCTTGATCGTGACGGACGCAATTTCATCCTTGAACCTGCCCGCTTTCTGCGCGGCCTCGGCCTTGTTCTGCGAGGCAACCGCGAAAGCATCCTGCTCCTCGCGCGTGATCTGCCAGCGCGCGGCGACGTTCTCGGCCGTCTGGCCCATGTGGTAGCCGTTAAAGGCATCCCAGAGCCCGTCCTTGATCATCGTGTCGACAAGGTCGAGCGAACCCATCTTCTGCCCGCTCCGCAAATAGGCCGAGTGCTGCGCCTGGCTCATGCTTTCCTGCCCGCCGGCGACCACGATCTCGCTGTCGCCATTGACGATCGCCTGAAAACCGAGCGCGACGGCACGCAGTCCTGAACCGCAGAGCTGGTTGACGCTCCATGCCGGAACTTCCACGGGCAGGCCGGCATTGATCGCGGCCTGGCGGGCGGGGTTCTGCCCCTGACCGGCCTGCAGGATCTGGCCGAGAATGACTTCGGAAATCTGTGCCTTGTCGACGCCGGCACGTTCGATCGCCGCGGAAACGGCGATGCGGCCGAGCTCATGGGCCGGAAGGCCGGACAAGGAGCCGTTAAACGCGCCGACAGGCGTGCGCGCCGCGCCGACAATCACCACCTCGGTACCGGATTTGCTCATCATTGGCTCCCTGAACCTCTGCCGGAAAAATGACCGGGAAAAATAATAGGCCTCCGATCCGCCGCCGCCACAGGGAGACTCGCCTGCCGCGGCCGGATCGCCGATTTCTGTGCATCGCAATGCGGGGCTTGCGCAGCGCAACAATACCGCGTCACAATGCCAAAAGACAGGGGGTCAGGGGCCCCGGCGGCGCCGAACGGCGGCCGTTCGGGATAAAAACAGCCCCGGCGCAACAACACCTAAGCGAGAGAGTGGAAACCGTGGCCAAAAAGACATCATCCACGGACGATGACGTCATCGTTATCAAGAAATACGCCAATCGTCGCCTCTACAACACGGCGACATCGAGCTATGTCACACTCGAGCATCTTTGCGAGATGGTGAAGCAGAGCAAGGAATTCGTGGTCCGCGACGCCAAGACCGGCGAAGACATCACCCGCTCGGTACTGACCCAGATCATCTTTGAGGAAGAAGGCAAGGGACAGAACCTCTTGCCAATCAACTTTCTTCGTCAGTTGATCCGCTTCTATGGTGACAGCCTGCAGAGCTATATTCCGTCCTATCTCGAAATGAGCATGAACAGTTTTTCCAAGGAACAGGAGAAGCTGCGCAATCGTCTTGTCGGGGCGCTGGGCGGACGCGAACGTCTTGGGCAGTTCGAGGATCAGATTCGTCAGAATCTGGAAGTATTCGACAATGCGATGCGAATGTTTTCTCCTTTCAGTCGCGGCGGCACAAACGCCGAACGTGAGGCGAAAGAGTCAGCCAAATCGGAGAAGCCAGCCGAAAAGAGCGGCGGCGGACGGGAGAGCGAGCTTGACGATTTGAAACGTCAGATCGCACTCATGCAGGCGCAGCTCGAAGCCCTGTCGAAGAAATAACGGGCACCTGCAGGGGCGGCAGCGACATCACGGGCTCACCCAGGTAGAAGCCCTGCAGATATTCAACGCCGAAATTGCGCAGCATCTCGACTTCTTCTGCATTGCTGACCCATTCTGCCACCGTCGGCAGATTGAAATTGTGGGCGAGATCCACGAGTGTCCGGACAAAAAACTGATTGTCGGAATTGTTTGCCAGATCGATGACGAAGGAGCCGTCGATCTTGACCAGATCGACATCAAGCGTCTTGAGGTTCCGGAACGAAGTATAGCCGGCACCAAAATCGTCAATGGCGATCTGACAGCCGAACTCCCGGAAACTCGAAACAAAATCCGTCAGCTCCTCGATCTCATGGATCGCCACCGTCTCCGTGATCTCGATGATCAGACGCGAGGCAAAGGCAGGATCCATACGAAGATGAGAAGCAAGCGTGTCGCGCCAGAGCCGATCACCGATCGTCCGGCCCGAGATATTGAGTGACAGTTTGACGTCATCCCGTTCACGCAGTGTGTCGACCGCCAGCTCCATGACCCGGTAGTCAAGCAGACCGATCAGGCCGAGCTTCTCCGCCACCGGCACAAAATGTCCCGCGGGAACAATCGTGCCGTCCGGACGCTCCATCCGCACCAGGCACTCATGCATGGCCGGCTCGCCGGAGCATGCATCAATGATCGGCTGATAGGCGATGCGAATGCGCTTGTCGTTGAGCGCGGTGATCAGCTCGTCGGCAACATTGATATTGCGCAGCCGCGTCTTCTCGCGCTCGCGCGATGGTGCATAGACGATATGTGTGTTCCGCAGCTTCTGCTTGGCCGAAGCCAATGCCTCTTCGGCACGCGCAAGCGCCTGATCGACGCTGGACGCATGTCCCGGCAGGGCAATCGAACCGCCCGACACCGTGACTGCAACCGGACCCCGCGCCGTTACGACCACCCTGTCACGCACCTCAGCAAGCAACCGGGCACAGACGTCGTTGAGACGTTCTTCGCTGCAATTATGAAGGACGAGGCCGAATTTGTTGCCGGCATACCTGCCAAGCGAATCGCCGCGACGCGCAAGGCCGGAGAGCCGCTCGCCGACACGAACAATCACTTCGTCGGCAACGTCGAAGCCGAATGCGTCATTGATCAGAGCAAGATTGTCGACAGCAAGAAGCAGGAAGGCGGAGTGCTGCCGTCCACGCTGCGCGGCAGTTAGCGCTTCGCCAAGTGCTTCCTTCAGGCGGCCGCGATTGAGCAGGCCAGTCAGTTCGTCATAAGTTGAAAGACGTACCAGTTGCGCTTCGCGATGATGACGCGCGTCGATCGCGCGCATAACGCCAACCGCATAGGCTGGTGCGCCATCCGCGCCGCTATACCATCGGCCGCGATCCTCGAACCAGCGCAAGCCGCCGAAATCGTCGCGAATCTGATATTCAAGTTCATAGGGAGCGCCCTGGCCGGGTTCGCTCTCGCGCGCAAGGCAGATGCGCTCATAGCGGCTCAGGCCGTCAAGAACGACCCGCGCGGCAAAGTCACGATGCGTTGCAATTGCCGACAGATCGGAGATACCGAAGAGCGCCTCGGCGCCAGCGCCCCAATCGAAACGGTCGTCGCCGATCGACCAGCGATAGGCTGCATCGCCCACCGCCGCCACGGCGCCTCTCAACAGATTGTCTGACCGCGCTTCGTTACCGTTGGAGCCCGAAGCTCCGCCGACTCTGTGCGCATCCTGCGTCTTCGAGTCCACAACACCACTCCTGCCGCACCTGGGCCCGGGCATCCCGGGCGTCGTCGTTTCCATGACGCCCTTCTGGACGTCCGGAACAACCGATACTCGCGCAGCTGCAGTTAAGATTTTGAGAAGCGTTTTAACGACTAAAGCTTTAAATAAACTGGTTAATTCGATGATTCTGTATCGTTTCGGCGCACCTCGCACTCCCGGCAAAGCGAATCTCGTGGCAGACTTCTTGCTGCATTGATCGATGACCGCTCGCGCGGTGCCGAGAGGCATCAAGAGCAAAGAGACCGTGCAGGAGAGAAGGCACCGAATGTCGAAGATCGAGCGCATAACGCGATCGCAGATGATGCTGCCGGCGCCGCAACGGCAAGCTGAAATGGACGCGCGTGCGCAACGGGCCGAACCTGCGATGCGTGTGCTGGATACGCGTGCGTCCGGCCAATCTCATGCGGCTCTCGGCCGCCCGCCACTTGGCGTGACACGGCCTGTCGCGGGTTTCCTGGCACAATATGTCGACCAGCACTGGCACTGGCCCTATTCGCCCTCCCGCAAGCAGGAAAAGCGTAGACGGGCGGCAATGGCCTATATCGATGCCGACACGCTGCCTGACAGCCTGGCCGAAGTCCTCCGCTTGCCAAGACTTGAACGCAAGCTCTGAACTTCAGTTTCCCCGCGTAGCCAGAATGAGCGACTGCAGATCGGCAATCGCGTGTTCGATGCGCGTCAGGCGGCTTTCGATTTCATCGAAGCGGCTCATCAGAGCCGCATCTCCGGCGGGCGGCTGGAGCGGCATTGGCGTGGCGACACCGGCCCGGTTGACAACCTCGGCGGCCGGTACCTCGAGCAGGCGCGCCAGCATTGTCACCTGACCGGGTGTTACCTCACGCTGGTCTTTCCAGATTTCATCAACTTCACGGCGCGAAAGCCCTAGCGCCGCTGCCACATCGTCGCGCGTCCGGCCCGTCGCCTTCAATCTCTCGTCGAACCATTGCTGATCGAAGAAAAGCGCCATCCCCGACTTCTCCTCAGCGTCCCTTGAACTCGGGCGCACGCTTCTCGAGGAAGCTGCGCACACCTTCGCGATGATCCTCCGTTTCGAACAACCGGCCGAGCGTCGCGCTGACCCAACTGCCGATTTCGCGCAGATCGCCATAGGACGTGCGCCGAAGACCGTCCTTCATGAAGCGCAGCGCGAGCGGTGCGTTGACGGCGATCCGACCGGCAAGCGCCAGTGCGCTTTCCATCAGCTTCTCATGCGGCACGACCTCGCTGACAAGACCGATACGCAGAGCCTCCGACGCATCGATCACGTCACCGGTGAAAAGCAGCTCTGCTGCCTTGGCCGGACCGACAATGGCCGGCAGCCGCCACAACCCGCCAACATCGGAAATCAGTCCTCGCTTGATGAATATCTCGCCGAATTTCGCTTGTTCGGAGGCAATGCGGATATCGGCAAAGAGTGTCAGTTCCATGCCCCAGCCGACTGCGGCGCCATTGACGGCTGCGATCACTGGCCGGTCGCATTCGAGCGCAGCGACGGCGGCGGGCGTTGGCTCGGGCCTGACAGCCGTCAGCCGCGCCACGCTCTTGTCGCGTTGCTCGCCCGTCATCATCTCCTTGACGTCTTCGCCCGAACAGAAAGCGGGATCGGAGCCCGTAACGATGACGCAACGCACATTTTCATCGGTCGAGGCGGCCCGAAACGCCGCCTCCACTTCGTCATAGGCCCGGCGGTTGAGCGCGTTGCGCCGCTCCGGCCGGTTGATGGTCACGATCGCGATATGGTCGCGAACCTCATAGAGAACGCAGGTGAAATCCGCCGGCGCAATCAATTCCATCCTCGCCATTTCGTGCCCCTCCCGGTTCCGTTGTCCAGACTTCGGGCGCTACTTGAAATCGCCCAGCGCATCGGCACCGGCATCGCCAAGCTTCGAACCGCCATCGCAGTCGACAATGGTGCCGGTAATGTATTTTGCATTGTCGGTCGAGAGGAAGAGCGCCGTGTCGGCAATGTCGGTCTTGCTGCCGTAGTCGCGCAATGCAATACGCGACTTGATGAGTTTTTCGGCCTCGGGCGACGGCGCCAGTCGCGCCATGCCCTCGGTATCGGCAATGGGCCCTGGTGAAATCGCATTGACGCGGACGCCAGCCGGTCCCCATTCCATCGCAAGGCACTTCGTCAGCATGTTGATGCCGGCCTTGGCCGCACAGACATGAGCCTGGAAGAGCGACGGATTGACCGCTTGCGGCGCCGTGATGGAAATGAGCGAAGCGCCCGGCCTGTTGAGAAACTGAAAGGATGCGCGCAGAACATTGAAGGTACCGATGAGATCGATATCGACGACGGTCTTGAAGCCGTTGGACGACATGCCGAGCGCCGGCGCAACAAAGTTTCCAGCCGCGCCCGAGATCACGATATCGAAATTGCCGAGCCGCTTCTGAGCCTGCATCATCGCGGTCTCGACCGAATTGAAGTCGCGCACATCGGCTGCCATACCGATGGCTTCGAAACCTTCATCCGTGATTGTCTTCGCAGCAGCCGTGATTTTCTCGTGACTGCGGCTGATAAGGGCGATTTTGGCGCCTGCCCGCGCAAAATGCTGGGCAATGCCCAGATTGATACCGCTGGAGGCACCGGCAACAAAGGCCGTTTTGCCCGCGAGTACTTTTTCCTTGAACGCGTCTTGCATGGGGGTCTCCGTCATTTCGCCATCACTTGCGCCGCATCAAGCCCGCATTTGACCATGCCCGCAAGCCTGCGCGCCATTTGTGGCGGCACCGGCAACACACTAGACTGGCTTTCGGGCAGGCCTTCCGCAACGGAAGACTGGAACCCGGCGGCACATCGGAAAGTTTGTGACATCATGGCATTCGTGAAGGGCTTTGGCATATTGGCGGTCGCCGTTCTGCTGATCATGTCGATGAGCTATTGGGCGGCCGGCAAGGCGCGGCCCGCAATCGACGAAGCGGCGCGTGCGGCATTGACGGCGCAAGGTGTCGCCTACAATTTTATCGAGCTGCCAGGCGGAACGGTTCACTACCGGCTTGAGGGCCGCGACGACGCGCCGCTGGTCGTTCTGATCCACGGTTTTTCGACACCGTCATTCGTCTGGAACGACCATGTCGCACCCCTGACCGATGCAGGCTACCGGGTGCTTGCCTACGACAATTTCGGGCGCGGCCTTTCGGATCGCCCGGGCGCCGTCTACGACGCCAACCTGTTCGACCGGCAACTCGATGAACTGCTCGATGCGCTGGCGATCAATCGCCGTGTCGACCTCGTCGGCTATTCGATGGGCGGGGCCATCGCCACAATTTTTGCCGCGCGCCATCCCGAACGCGTCCGTTCGCTGACATTGATTGCGCCCGCCGGCCTCGGCGTCGCAACAAACAGTAACATGGATCTGCTGCGCCGACCCTTGATTGGCGACTGGATCATGCGCCTTTTCGATGCCCGGCTTTTCTACAATGCCGCCGCCAAGGAGGCCGCAAGCGCGCCCAATCCCGGCGCCTTTCTGGCCGACTTCAACCGACAGCTCGAATATCGCGGTTATGGCGATGCCCTGCTTTCAACCATGCGCCACTATCCACTCGGCGCGGCGCAGGACGCCTACGCGACCGCCGGCCGCTCACCACGCCCTGTTCTGGTCATCTGGGGCGAGGCCGATGTGGTTGTGTCCTTCGACCATGCGGCAAAATTGATGGAATTGATGCCGCAGGCGCAGCTGCGTTCCTATCCCGGCCTCGGGCATAACATGACATTCACACAGGCCCCGCTGGTGAACCGCCTGCTGATCGACTTTCTGTCCGTCCAGGGCACCAACATTACGTCCGGCGGTGCGAGCGGCAAGCCGCGGGGACCGCTTGCCCGCATGGAGGCGCGGCAATGCGCGAGCTGCGGCCCGGGCAAAGGCGAGCCCGGCGAGCCGTCACTACCCTGACAAGACCTGTCAAAAGGAAAGCGCAACCGACGTGACCGAACCGCTCGTTCAGGAATTGGCGTGGCGTCCGCCGCATGAGGCATTTCATGCTTTTGCGGCCGAGCCCTTCGCACTGTTCCTCGACAGTGCGACGGCGGGGCCGGGCCGTGACCCGTCGCTGCATGGCCGCTGGAGCTTCATCGCCGCCGATCCGGCCGACAGCATGACGCTGCGCATCGCCATCGAGCCCGAACCTTTTGCGGTGCTGAAGGCAAAGCTGGCAGCGCTGCCACGCATAACCGCCCGCCCGGACCAGCCGCCATTTATCGGCGGCGCGGCGGGTTACTTCGGCTATGGCCTTGGCCGCACGCTGGAGCGCCTGCCGCCGGAAGCGCCGCCCTATGCGGTCGATGACCAGAACCTGCCCGACATGGCATTGGGCTTTTACGACACGGTGCTGGCCTTCGACATGATCGCGCGCCGCGCCTGGTCGTTTTCGACCGGCGGGCCCGAACGCGCCGCCCGCATGCGCGCACGCTTCGAGACGGCGGGTCCCTTGCCGTCCACAGCGCGCGTTACGCCAACAACCATCACGTCGAACTTCACCCGCACCGCATATGAGCGCGCGGTCGCGCGGGTGGTCGACGATATCCATGCCGGGGATATCTTCCAGGCCAACCTGTCGCAGCGCTTCGAGGCGCGTCTTGCCGAAGGCGACGCTCCCTATGCGCTCTACCTGCGGCTGCGCGCAACGAGCCCGGCGCCTTTTGGCGCTTTTTTCAATTTCGGCGCGGGCGCGATCCTGTCGTCCTCACCCGAGCGCTTTCTTGCCTGCCGCGACGGCGCGGTCGAGACCCGGCCGATCAAGGGCACAAGGCCGCGTGGCCGGACACCGGATGAAGACCGGCGGCTGGCCGCCGACCTGATGGCATCGGAAAAGGACCGCGCTGAAAACGTCATGATTGTCGATCTGCTGCGCAACGATATTTCGCGCGTTTGCGCCGACGGCTCGGTGACGGTCGAAAAGCTCTGCGCCCTCGAAAGCTTCGCGAACGTTCATCACCTTGTTTCGACCGTTCGCGGGCGCCTGCGGGACGATGCGACGGCAGCCGACCTGCTGGCCGCCTGCTTTCCCGGCGGCTCAGTGACCGGCGCGCCGAAGCTGCGCGCCATGGAAATTATCGCCGAACTCGAACCGACGGCACGCGGGCCCTATTGCGGCGCCATCGGTTACCTCGGCGCCGACGGCGCCATGGACACCGCCATCGCCATTCGCACCATGATCGTGAAGGACCGGCGCGTCACCTTTCAGGCCGGCGGCGGCATCGTTGCGGATTCCGATCCCGCGGCCGAGTATGAGGAAACGCTGGCCAAGGCCCGCGACATGCGCCATGTGCTTGAGGCCACGGGCGATGCGGCGCCCGATGCCACATCGCCCGCCGTCGCAGGAGTGCGTGCATGATTCTCGTCATCGATAATTTCGACAGCTTCGTTCACAATCTTGCGCGATATATCGGCGAACTCGGGCATGTACGCCGGACCATCCGCACCGATGCCATCACGGTTGAGGAAGCCGTGGCGCTGCGGCCGCAGGCGATCCTCCTCTCGCCGGGTCCATGCGGGCCGGACAAGGCGGGCATTTCGGTGCCGCTGGCACGCGCGGCGGCGGAAAACGGCATTCCGCTCCTTGGTGTCTGCCTCGGTCACCAGGCCATTGCCGCCGCCTTTGGCGGCCAGATCCGCCGCGCCGCACGGCCCGTCCATGGCAAGCCCGCGCGCATCGCTCATGACGGAGCGGGGATATTTCATGGCCTGCCAAATCCGTTCACAGCCGCGCGCTATCATTCGCTGATCGCCGAACTGCCGGAAAACGGCCCTTTGCGCGCGACGGCCTTTGCCGAAGACGGCACGCTGATGGCGCTGGTGCATGAAACGCTGCCGGTGTTCGGCGTGCAGTTTCATCCCGAGTCGGTGCTGACCGAACTTGGGCACGCGCTCCTGGCGAATTTCCTCATGCTGGCAGGCGTCAAGCATCGCGAGAAAGCGCCCGCATGATCGTCTGGCTCAATGGCGAACTGACCCCCGCCGGCGAAGCGCGGATCGACCCGACCGATCGCGGTTTTCTGCTGGGCGACGGACTTTTCGAAACCATGCTGGCGCGGCGGGGCCGGGTGGCTTTCCTCGATGCGCATTTGCTGCGATTGAAGCATGGCGCCAATGCGATCGGTCTTGCGCTGCCGTTCGATCCGGCGCGGATCGCCGCGGCCTGCACGGCCTTGCTCGACGCCAACGGATTGGCCGACGCGCCACGCGCGGCGTTGCGGCTGACACTGACACGCGGGCCCGGCCCGCGCGGCCTCGCATTGCCGGCGGAACCCAAACCGACGCTGCTGATCACCGCCGCGCCCGCGGCCGCGCCACCGGCAGGCCTGTCGGCGATTGTGGCGACGGCGCGCCGGAACAACCGCTCGCCCTCGGCGCAACTAAAGGCGATTGCCTATCTCGACAATGTGCTGGCAAAGGAAGAAGCCCGGGCGCGCGGCGCCGAGGACGCATTGATGTTCAATATCGACGGACATCTGGCCTGCGCCAGCGCGGCCAATATTTTCATCTGGGATGGCGGCCGGCTGATCACGCCGTCGGTCGATTGCGGTATTCTGGCGGGAATTACCCGCGCCGCGATCCTCGAACTTGCGCCCGACCTCGGGATCGAAGTGCGGGAGGACCGGATCGAAGCCGCACGGCTGGCGCAGGTCGAAGGTGCCTTTCTGACCAACAGCCTGATGGGCATCGTGCCGCTGACGCGCCTGGATCGGCATGTGCTGCCGCTCCATCCGTCGACCGCGCGTCTCGCCGCCGCATATGAGATTTTGCTCGATGCGGCAGAGAGAAACGGCTGAGCGCCACCCGCCATTAACCCTGCACCGGGGCGCAAGTCCTCGAAAATTCAAGGCTTCTGGACTTTTTCCCGGAATGGCACGATGCTTCGCTGAGATACGGCCCACCGGGGGGCGGGTCAGCATGACGCGGCCGGACATGGCCGGAACAACTCGGGGAGTTACGGCCATGACGCGGATATTTGGAACGTTCGCATTGATTATTCGCGAAGGTTCGTCGCTGATTTTTGCGGCATTGATCTGGTTTGTCTTCTGGGGCGGATATGCGCCGGTGCTCGAGACACCCGAGCAGACATTCAATCTGGCGATCCTCGCCGGACTGATTGCGATTGGCTATTATTCGTTGCAGGCACTGGCGGTCGTCAATCAGCCGGTCGGACAGGAAACCCGCTTTCTGGTCGACATCATGCTGTCGCTCGTTCCGCTGGCGCTGGTTGCCTATGCCGCCGTCCAGCATTTCAACGGCGCCAGTGAGCTTCCCTATCATCTGGCCGGCATCCTCTGGCTCTTCGGCGCGGTTGCAGTGTCCGATGTGGTGATCAATACGTGGATCGGTCTGAAGCTCAACAAGCTTGCCAGTGACATGGTGATCATGAAATAGCGGCCCGGCGGCAGGAGGCAGATGTCGACGGCAGGTTATTTCTCAGGCAGCTACAGCGAGGCGCGCCGCCGTTTTCGGGCGGCCGCCGAAGCTGCCGGCGCCACGCTTTCGGCGCGCGAACACCCGCTGAAGGGACCTGCCGGCGAAACGCTGGCAACCGACATCGCCCGTATCGGCCCCACCGACGCAAGCCGCATCCTCGGCATCGGCTCCGGCACGCATGGCGTCGAAGGCTATTGCGGCTCGGGCATCCAGACGGCGCTGCTCAGCGACGGCTTTGCCCGCGATCTGCCGCCCGATACGGCGCTTGTGCTCATTCACGCGATCAACCCTTACGGCTTTGCCTGGGATCGCCGCGTCAACGAGGACAATGTCGATCTCAACCGCAACTTCCTCGATCATTCGAAGCCGCACCCGCAAAACGCCGGCTATGAGGCGCTTTTCGACGCGATCAATCCGCGCGACCTCGCACCGGAAACCATGGCCGCGAGCCGCGCCCGCATGAAGGCATATGCGGCCGAGCATGGTCCGGCGGCCATGCAGCATGCGCTGACGGCGGGGCAGTACGATCATCCGGGCGGCGTGCAATATGGCGGCCGCGAACCGGTCTGGTCGAACCGGACCCTGCGCGCGATCATCGGCGCGCAAATGGGCAAGGCCGAACGCATCGCCTTTCTCGACATGCATTCGGGCCTCGGCGTCCGGGGCGAAGGCGAGATCATCTGCACCGAGCCCGAATCGAGCAGCGCTTTCAAACGGATGCGGCGCTGGTGGGGTGACAGGGTGCGCTCGACGGTCGGTGGCGGCTCGCTGTCATCGAATGTGCCGGGCTCGATCACGGTCTGTTTTGCCGATGAGCTGAAAGGCCGCGAAGTGACCGCCGGCGGGCTTGAATTCGGCACCGTGCCGATCGGCGAGGTGACGGTGGCGCTGCAGGCCGACAACTGGCTGCACCAGAACGGCGGGGCGAAAAATCCGCAGGCCGCCGCCATCGCGAAACAGATTCGTGACGCGTTTTATGTCGATGCGAGCGACTGGAAGGAAGCCGTGACCGCACAGGCCCACCAGGTCTGCGCCGAAGCGCTGACGGGCCTGAGCGAATAGCGCCTAGTCGGTCAGACAGCCCTCGCGGCCCCGATACTGCGCCCTTGCCCGAACCAGCCAGAGCACCGAGGCCGTGACTTCTGCCGCTGCCACGTCAACCGAGGCATTCACCCGCTCGAAACCCGGCGGATCGTCGGCGCGGCATTCTTCAAGCGTGCGCCCGGCAACAAAAACGCAGGAACAGGCGGTCTTGGCAACGGCCCGCGCGCCCACTTCCGCATTCGCGGCCATATGCTGCAGCGGACCGAGTGCCAGACCGATCACCACCGCGAGCACAACCGCCGAGACAATAAATTTGATCCTCATGCGCCGGCCTTTATGCTGAATCGTCTTTCCGAGGAGTACCTCTCCGTGACCCTTCTGTCCATGCATCGCGCGGTCGCGCTTATCGGCCTTCTGGCCATCCTCGCAGCACCCGGCCCGCTCGGGGCGGTGCCCCTGCCGCCGCAGCCGCAAGGCGTCGCCTGGCCGGATGGCGGCTGGCCGCGCGCCGATACACCTGCCCCGCTCGGCGAAATATTTGCCCGCGTCTTTGCCGAAAAGGACGACCCGCATCTGGCCGGCATCCGCGCGCTTCTGGTGGTGAAGGGCGGCCGGATCACGGGCGAGGCCTACCGCGCCGGTTTCGACGAGACGACGCTCTTTCCGTCCTGGTCGATGGCAAAAAGCGTCACCCATGCGCTGACCGGCATTCTGGCGATGGAAGGCCGGCTCGACATCGATGCGCCCGCGCCGGTGCCGGAATGGCAGCGGCATGCCGGAGATCGCCGTGCGGCCATCCGCATCGAAGACCTGCTGCGCATGCAATCGGGCCTCAGTTTCGAGGAGGTCTATAACGACCCCTCCCGATCCCATGTGCTGAACATGCTTTTCGGCATCGGGCGCAAGGACATGGCCCATTACGCCGCCAGCCTGCGCCTCAATCACGCGCCCGGCACCCATTGGTCCTATTCAAGCGGCAGCAGCAATATCGTCGCGCGCATTCTCAAGGACGTGACGGGCGCGGAGGACGCCGCCGCCATGAACGCCATCATGCAGGATAAGCTCTTTCGCCCGCTCGGCATTGAAAGCGCCGTGCCGGAATTCGACGCCAGCGGCACATTTATCGGCTCGTCCTTCGTTCACATGACCGCGCAGGACTGGGCCCGCTTCGGCTATCTCTATCTGCGCGACGGGGTCTGGGCGGGCAAGCGCCTGTTGCCGGAGGGCTGGGCCGATCATGCCCGCACCCCGGCGCGTCATTCGGGCGGGCGCCATGGCGCGCATTTCTGGCTGAATGCGCGTAACCCCGAAACGGGCGTGCCCGCCATTTCCGACAAGCTGCCCGAAGACACGTTCATGGCGCGCGGCTTCGGCGCGCAACTCGTGCTGATCGTGCCATCGCGCGACATGGTGGTGGTGGTGCTGGGCGTGATCTACCAGGAAGACCCGGCACCGCTTGTCGCGCTGATTGCCGAAATGATCGACGCCGCCGACATAATCGACGCCGCGCCCTGACGCTTCAGCGCAGACGCAAGCGACAAACGAAAACGCCGCCTCGGTAAGGCGGCGTTGAAATGTTCGACGAAGCGTCGGAAGGCTCAGTCGGCCTTCGGCTTCAGGATCTGCTTGCCGCGATACATGCCGGACTTCAGATCGACATGATGCGGACGGTGCAGCTCGCCCGAATCCGGGTTCTCGACATAGGCCGGCTGCTTCAGCGCATCGGCCGAACGGCGCATGCCGCGCTTCGACGGGGTGGTTTTCCTTTTGGGGACGGCCATGGGCTTCGCGCTCCGATCGGGGCCTTGAGGGCCCTCGCCTTACGAAAAAGGCTTTGAAAACAAAAGATTGGCCGCTCCCGCCTTGGACATGGAGTCCGTGGGGACGGCCTTTGGCGGCCTTATACAGTGAAAACGGCGCGGAAGTCCACAAGCAGCCGAAAATCGGCCGCCCTGAGCCTCAGTTAAGCGCCACCACCGCGCATTCGTCGGCAGGCACGGCAGCCCGGGCGCAGGCGGCGCGGGCCGCGGCCTCGCTGCCGAAGGCGCCCATGCGGACCCGGTGAACCGTCTCGCCGCCGACAGTGGCGCTGTCGATCGAAACGCGCTCATTGCCCTGCAGGTCCGGCTCGCGGCCCAGAATGTCGAAATAACGGCGGCTGGCGCGGTCTATGGAGGTATAGCTGCCGAGTTGCACATAGTAGCGGCTGGCGGACGGAAGGGCGGCGGGTGCGGCCAGCGATGCCGTGGTGATGGCGCCGCCACGGCCCGGACGGGCCAGCGGACGCGGCGCCGAGGCCACCACCGAGCCGGTGATCAGATCGGCATGGGGATCGTGCCAGGCGACCTGCTGCAGCGGCGGACGCGGCAATGGCGGGTGGACCGCCGGTTGCGCGGCAACCACCGGAATTTCAATGGCTTTCTCGACCAGGCGCGTCATCGCGCGCTGGTCGTATTGCACCGTTTGGCGCGGCTCGACGATACCGCGCTCCTTCTGGACGACGAAAAGCGCAATCAGCACCGCGCCGAGGACCAGCCAGAAGCGGTCGCGCTGAATCTTGTCGAACATGGGCAAGCCCCCTTGCAGCCGTGCCGGATCCCGTGGGACCGGCATGACGCAAAGTCTGCCCGCCTATGGTTAATCAGCGTTTAAAATTCGCCCCGGATTGGCACATTTATCCCCAGGCCAGAGAAATATCAAAGCGATTTCAAAGACTTGGCGTCAGGCTGCCAGCACGCTCTCGGCCTTGTAATAGGGCTCGCCCAGCGCATCGGAAACCGCCTGATAGGTCAGTTGCCCGCGATGGACATTGAGACCGGCCATCAGATGCGGATTGTCGGCAAGCGCCTTGCGGTAGCCCTTGTCGGCCAGCGCCAGCGTGAAGGGCAAAGTCGCGTTGTTGAGCGCGAAGGTCGAGGTGCGCGCCACCGCACCCGGCATGTTGGCAACGCAATAGTGAACGACCTCATGTTCGACATAGGTCGGGTCGGCATGGGTCGTTGCATGCGAAGTGGCAAAGCAGCCGCCCTGATCGATGGCGATATCGACCAGCACCGAACCCTTCTTCATCCGCCGGACCATGTCCTCGGTAACAAGCTTCGGCGCCGCCGCGCCCGGCACCAGCACGGCGCCGATCACAAGATCCGCG
>JAUXOE010000257.1 GCA_030682415.1 Parvibaculum sp. | reverse complement strand
GGCACGCAACGCGGGCTCCGGCGCGGTGGCCAGGATGTCCGGCGACACCGGCGCGACGCCTTCATTGCCGCTGAGCGACATCGCCACAATGACGCCGCCGAGCAGCGCCAGGCCGATCAAGGCACCCGCGACCAGCCGCGTTCGGCCGCCGCTCTCGTAATCCTCGGGCGTATAGATGATCTCGGGCTCCGGCGGGCGCGGCCGCTCGTCCTCGTCCATTCCCTGCATCTCCGGCCTCTCCGTGGCGGGGCTGGCATAAAGCCCCTGGGAAGGGCCTTCCGAACGGCCGAAACCGACGCCGAACCCGCCAAGGTCCGGCTGCCGGCCGCCCGACAGCGTCACGCGTGCCGCCGCGTCGGCCGAGGAAGGCTCCGCCTCACCCTTGCGCGCAAGCAGGTCGCTCGTCAATGAGGCAGGCTTCTTTGACATCAGGCGGCGCCTCGGAGGTCACGATCGGCACGCTCGCCGGTCAAAAAGGTGGCAGTCGCCAGCGGCGCGGTTTCGCGGCCTTTCAGGCGGTCGTCGAGGAAGCGCCAGAGTTCGCCGACCTCGTCGCCCGATTTGGTCTGGGAGGCGATTTCCATCACCGTGCGGCCGTCGATCATGCTGGAGGCGAAATCGATGCGCTGATGCAGGATCGAGGGCGCGACGGGGCCGTGATGGGAGAGCGCGATAACGGCTTCGGTGGTGATTCGGGCCCGCGGGCTGGCGCCGTTGACGGCAAAGACCAGCGGTTTTCCGACTTCTTCGCATAACCGGACGGTGGCCCCGGCGGCCCGGAGGTCGTGCGGGCTTGGCCGGGTCGGAATGACGACGAGATCGGCAAGGCCGATGACATGGCCGATGGTCGCGGTAATGGCCGGCGGCGTGTCGATGACGACAAGGCGGACGCCGCCAGCCTTGAGCGCGGCGAGGTCCGCTTCGAGCCCGGCGCTGGAGGCGCGGGCAAAGAAGGGCCGCTCGGCCTCGCGCGCATTCCACCATTGCGACAGGCTGCCTTGCGGGTCGGTGTCGATCAGCGCCACGGGCCCCGCGCCCTGGCGTTCGGCTTCGACCGCGATATGGCCGGCAAGGGTCGTCTTGCCGGAGCCGCCTTTTTGCGAGGCGAATGCGATGACGTGCATGGCTTTCGTATTCCCGGTGCCCGACCGCGCCGGTGAGGGACGCGGTTCTGAAGAACATAACGCTTCCGCCGCGGTCCCTTGCGCTCGCGCGCGCTGGAACCCACCGTCACGGTTGTGAACGAATATCGAAAAGGCCGAATCAGCCCCCGTTCGAGAGTACCGGTTGACCCATTTCACCTCAATATATTGAAGTGAAAAAGCGAGTTCACGCTAGAAAATGTGGTTCTGACGCCACAGAGCGTCCTCACGCGGCGGCGATTTCTGCCGTGATCTTGAGCATCGCCGCTGTCAGCCGGGCGAGATCCTCGGCGCCAATCGTGAGCGGCGGCGTCGTGTAGACGATATGGCCGAAGGGGCGGATGAAAACCCCCTCCTCGATGAAGCGCTGCTTGATGTGGTTGAGGTCGCCCATCCGCTCAAGCTCGATGACGCCGATCGCCCCCATGACGCGCACATCCCTGACGCCCTTGATGGCGCGGGCCGGTTCGAGTTCGCGGGCAAGCTGTGCGGCGATGGCCGCCACCTGCGCGATCCGGGGCTCGCGCTCGAAAAGATCGAGCGAGGCATTGGCCGCCGCGCAGGCCAGCGCATTGCCGGTATAGGTCGGCCCGTGCATCAGCGCCCGTCCGCCATCTTCGCCCAGGAACGCCTCGAACACGGTCGCGCGGGCAATGGTGGCCGCCAGCGCCATGGTGCCGCCCGTCAACGCTTTCGACAGCGTCACAATGTCGGGCACGATGCCGGCCGCCTCGCAGGCGAACATCGTGCCGGTGCGCCCGAAGCCGACAAAAATTTCGTCATGGATCAGCAGCAGCTCGTGCTTGTCGCACAACGCGCGCAGCCGTCTGAGCGTTTCGATATCGTGGAAGCGCATGCCGCCTGCGCCCTGCACCAGCGGTTCGGTGACGACGGCGGCGATTTGATGCGCATGCCGGCCGAGAAAGATGTCGAGCGCGGCAGCTTTTTCCGCGTCCACCGGCAGCTCGGCGATAAGTTGCTCGGCGATCGCGCCTTTGAAAAGCGCGTGCATGCCCTCATCGGGATCGCAGACCGACATGGTGGCCAGCGTGTCGCCGTGATAGCCGCCCTTGAAGGCGACGAAGCGCGTGCGCCCGCCTATGCCCTTGTTGATCCAGTATTGCACGGCGATCTTCATCGCGATCTCGACCGAGACCGAGCCTGACTCGGAAAAGAACACGTGACCGAGATCGCCGGGCAACAGATTTGAAAGTCGTGTCGCCAGCCGGCAGGCTTGTTCATGCGCCAGCCCGCCCAGCATCACATGCGGCATTTTCTCAAGCTGCGCCGTGACGGCTTCGCGGATATGCGGGTGATTGTAGCCATGCGCCGCCGTCCACCAGGACGAGGTACCGTCGATCAGCTCGCGGCCATCGGCCAGCGTCAGCCGCACGCCGTCGGTCTTGACCACCGGCAGTGCCATCGGCGTCGTCTGCATCTGCGTATAGGGCAGCCACAAATGCGGCGCGCCTTCGACCAGCCAGGCCGGCGGGTCGTTGATGAGCGGATTGGCGGGCGGAACGGACAAGGGCGGGGCCGTCACTTCTCCGACGGACAGCTATGCGCCGGCATGGATTCAATGCCGAGTTTGGCAAACAGTCTGGCGTCCTTGTCGGCTTCGGGATTCTTGGTCGTCAGCAGCTTCTCGCCGATGAAGATCGAATTGGCGCCGGCGAGGAAGCAGAGCGCTTGCGTTTCTTCCGACATGTGCTCGCGGCCGGCCGAGAGCCGCACCACCGATTGCGGCATGGCGATACGCGCCACCGCGATCAGGCGCACGAAATCGATCGGATCGACCTTCTCGCTCATCCCCAGCGGCGTGCCTTCCACCGGCATCAGCATGTTGATCGGCACGCTTTGCGGATGTTCCTCGAGATTGGCCAGTGTCATCAGCATGCCGATGCGGTCGTCGGCGCTCTCACCCATGCCCACGATGCCGCCCGAGCAGACATTGATGCCGGCATTGCGCACGCGCTCCAGCGTATCGAGCCGGTCCTGATAGGTCCGTGTGCTGATGACATTCGGATAATATTCTTCCGAGGTGTCGATATTGTGGTTGTAATAATCGAGACCCGATTGCGCCAGGCGATGCACCTGCTGGCCGGACAGCATGCCCAGCGTCATGCAGGTTTCCATGCCCATTTCCTTGATGCCCTCGACCATGGCGCAGACCATGTCCATGTCGCGGTCCTTGGGCTCGCGCCAGGCCGCGCCCATGCAATAGCGCGTGGCGCCGGCGTCCTTGGCCCTGCGGGCTTCCGCCAGCACCTTTTCGACTTCCATCAGCTTGGAGGCCTTGAGGCCGGTCTCGAACTTGGCGCTTTGCGCGCAATAGCCGCAATCTTCCGGGCAGCCGCCGGTCTTGATCGACAAGAGCGTCGACATCTGCACCTGGTTGGCCTTGAACCAGCGCCGATGGACAAGCTGCGCTTCGAACATCAGGTCGTTGAAGGGCAGGTCGAACAGCGCCTGCAATTCGGCGCGCGTCCAGTCGTGGCGCAATTGATCCGGGTTGGTGCGCGCGGTGGAAACACCGCCTTGCGCTTGTGTTTCGCCAATGCGGGTCTGGATCGTCATGGGCTCGGGCTTTCTGCTGCCAGTCGGATTGTTGCGAGGCAGCATAGGCAGCTTTCCCCGCATTGCAAGATTGGCTAGGGTCGGCGCCTGAAATCCGGCAGAGCACGAAAGTTACCCGCTTATGCGCGTCATCCGTTGCGTCAACTACGGCGAACCGCGAGACCTCGCGGTCGAGGAAATGCCCGAACCCGTCGCCGGTCCGGGCGAGGCGCTGGTCGCGGTCGAGGCGGCGGGCCTCGGCTATGTCGATGCGCTTTTCGTGCGCGGCACCTATCAGGTCAAGCTGCCGCTGCCCTTCGTGCCGGGCAGCGAGATGGCGGGCCGGGTCGTCGCGGTGGGCGAGGGCGTTGCGGACAATCTTGTCGGCCGCCGCGTCATGGCGCTGTCGAACCGCGGCGCGCTGGCCGAAAGACTGGCGCTGCCGGCCGCCATGTTGATGCCGGTGCCGGATCGCATGAGCGCCGAGGCCGCGGCCGGTTTCATCGTCTCCTATTGCACGGCGCTTTACGGGCTTGAAACCTGCGGGCATCTGCGCGCCGGTGAAACGCTGCTGGTGCTGGGCGCGGCCGGCGGCGTCGGCATGGCCGCGATCGACGTGGCCAAGGCGATGGGCGCCCGTGTGGTGGCCGCCGCCTCGACGCCGGAAAAACTGGCGGCGGCGCTGGCGCATGGCGCCGACATGGCGCTCGATTACACGCAACCCGACTGGCGCAAGGCGCTGGAGGCGCTGATCGGCAAGCCGGGCGTCGATCTGGTCTACGATCCGGTCGGCGGACCTTTCTCGGAACCGGCTTTCCGCTCGCTGGCGCCGGGTGGCCGGCATCTGGTGGTCGGCTTCGCGGCCGGCGAAATTCCGAAACTGCCGCTCAATCTCGCATTGCTGAAGCGCGCCTCGCTGGTCGGCGTCGACTGGGGCGGCGAGATCCGCGCCAACCCGAAAGCCAATCTGCCACTGATGAAGAAGCTGGCCGACTGGGTTGCCGACGGAACGCTTCATCCGGAACCGGCCGCCGTTTTCCCGCTCGAAAAGGCAGGCGCCGTGCTGCAGGATTTGCTGGAACGCAAAAGCATCGGCAAGCCGGTGATCGGAATGATGTTATGAGTGGCGGTCACACATCGCTTGACGATTTCGCGGGCGGCAAGCTCGCGGCGCTTGAAGAAAAGGCGCTGCGCCGCCGCCTGATCGAGACCGACCGCCGCGAAGCCGTGCGGGCGACGCGGAACGGCCGTGAACTGATCTCCTTCTGCTGCAATGACTATCTCAATCTCTCGCAGCATCCGGCCATCAAGCGCGCCGCCATGGTGGCGACAGAAACATATGGTGTCGGCGCCGGCGCCTCGCGCCTGGTCTCGGGCAATCATCCGCTCTTCGCCGCGCTCGAGCGCCGCCTCGCCGACTGGAAGCAATCGGAAGATTGCGTCGTCTTCGGCTCGGGCTACATGGCCAATCTCGGCATCGTGCCGGCGCTTGCCGGCGCCGGCGACCTGATTCTTGCCGACGAACTCAGCCATGCCTGCCTGATGTCGGGTGCGAAACTGTCCGGTGCCGAATTCGCCATCTTCCGCCACAACAATCTCGCCCATCTCGAAGCGCTGCTGGCCGCCCATAGCGGCGGCGCCGGGCATTGCCTGATCCTGACCGACGGCATTTTCAGCATGGATGGCGATGCGGCGCCGGTCGAAGCCCTGGCCGCGCTGGCGGCGCGGCACGATGCCTGGCTGATGACCGACGACGCCCATGGCATCGGCGTGGTCGGCCGCGACGGCCGCGGTTCGAGCTTCATGGGGAATGAGAAAGCCGCGGTGCCGCTGCAGATGGGCACGCTCTCGAAAGCGGTCGGCTCCTATGGCGGCTATCTCTGCGCCAGCCGCGCCGTCTGCGACCTGATCCGCACACGCGCCCGCACGCTGATCTATTCGACCGGCCTGCCACCGGGTGTCGTCGCCGCTTCGATCGCGGCGCTCGATTTCATTCGCGACAACCCGGATTTCTGCAGGCGCCCGGTCGAGAAGGCACGGGGCTTTGCCCGCGCCCTGGGTTTGCCCGCACCCGAAAGCCCCATCGTGCCGCTGATCCTGGGCGACGCCGAGGCAACGCTGGCGGCATCCGCCCTGCTCGAGACCGAAGGATTCCTCGTCACCGCCATCCGCCCGCCAACCGTGCCGCCGGGCACCGCGCGGCTGCGCTTCACCTTCACGGCGGAGCACGACGACGCCGATATCGCGCGCCTCGTCGATATCGTCCGTGAGCAGATTTTATCCCGCAGGGCCGCAGAGTAAGATGACCGCGATCTTCGTCACCTCGTCCGGCACCGAAATCGGCAAGACTTACGTCTCGGCCATGCTGACGCGCGAATTGAAGGCGCGCGCCATCAAGCCGCTGGTCAGCGGTTTCGATGAAACGACTTTCGCCGACAGCGACCCGGCGCAATTGCTCGCCGCCATGGGCGAGGCGGCAACTTTCGACAATGCCGCGCTCGTTTCGCGCTGGCGCTTCAAGGCGGCGCTCTCGCCCGACATGGCTGCGGCGCGCGAGGGTCGCGAAATCAATTTCGATGAACTGGTGGCCGAATGCGTGGACGCGGCGGCAAGGCACGACCCGCTGGTCATCGAAGGCGTTGGCGGCTTGATGGTGCCGCTCGATGCGGTCCACACGGTTCTCGACTGGATGAAGGCGCTCGATGCGCAGATCGATCTCGTACCGCTACTCGTTGTCGGTTCCTATCTCGGCACGATCAGTCACACGCTGACAACGCTGGCCGTGATGCGCGCCGAGGGCCTTGCACCGCGCGCCATCATCGTCAGCGAGGGCCCGGAAAGCCCCGTGCCGGTCGAGGAAACGGCGGCGGCGATCGCACGTTTCTCGGGTCATGTGCCGGTGCGCGCCCTGCCGCGCGGGCAGGTGATCGCGCTTGCCGGTCTCCTCGACAAATAGGAAAACGGGGCCGGCGGTTTCCCGCGCGGCCCCGTCTGCCTGCCGTTATCGGCAAAGTGGTTTCTCAGCCGACGCGGATGCCGAGGCCGCCCAATATGCCGAAGACCTGCAACAGCCATAGCACCACGACGATGACGACGACGACGTTGAGGATCTGTTTGATCTTCGAATCCATCGGAATGTAGTTGTTGACGAGCCAGAGCAGCAGGCCAACGACGACCAGTATGATGATGAGATTGAGAAGGGGCATCTGGATTTCCTGTTCCGGTTGCTGGAAGGCGGTTCAGCGTCTCGCCGGATAATTTTCCACTCAAGCAAGGCGGAATGAAGGCCGATGCCTGAAAGAGCGCGAGAATTGCGGCCTTTCCGGCCTGTTTCTGCCCTATTTTGGGCCAAACAGCGCCCACAGGATCACGCCGATAACCGGCACGACGATCACGCCGGCGATCCAGACCGCTTTCCAGATCGGATCGGCGCTGCTCTGGGCAATACGGACGATCGCGTAAATAACCGCCACGAGTAGCAGCAGGCCGAAAATACTTCCGAAAGGACCGCCGGGCATCGCTTCGTCTCCTCGCCGCATGAACATGAAAGGGAAGACGCAAGTCTAGGGCCTTATCTCCGGCGGGGGAACTGTTCAGAGCAGGCGCGGGCTCATGATGCCTTCGAATTCGAGCAACCATTTCTTGGTCGGCAAGCCGCCGCCGAATCCGGTCAGCGAACCGTCGGCGCCGATGACGCGATGGCAGGGAACGATGACCGGAATCGGATTGCGGCCATTGGCAAGTCCGACGGCGCGCATGCCCTTCGGGTTGCCGATGGCGCGCGCGATCTCGGCATAGGAGCGCGTCTCGCCGAAGGGAATGGCGGCAAGCGCCCGCCAGACATTCTTCTGGAAATCCGTCCCGGCGGCGGCAAGCGTCAATCCGCCGAAATCCTTTTTCTTTCCTTCGAAATAGAGGTCGAGCGCTTTCAGCGCCTTGTCGCGATGCGCCCGCGCCCGCGCGCTGCCCTCGCGCTTCGGAAAGGAAACATCCTTCATGTTCGGAAACAGCACCATTGCAAGGCCGGCATCGGTGGCGGCGACGCGCAGCCGGCCGATTGGCGTGTCGAGCGTCGCGGTGGCCAGCGTGTCGTCGTCGGGGAGTTTCATCGCTTTTCCTTTCATAAGGTCCAGAGCGCCAGCGCCGCGTAACCGCGCCAGGGTCGCCAGTCTTGTGCCATCTCTTCGAGCGCCCCGGCGCTGACCGGCATGCCGCCGCCCGCCGCCTTGCGAAGCCCGAGATCGGAGGCCGGAAAGGCATCGGGTTCGCCAAGCGCGCGAAGACAAACATAATGTGCAGTCCACGCGCCGATGCCCGGCAGCGCCGTCAGTTCGGCAATTTTTGCGTCGAGCGTTTCGCGCGGTGAAAAATCGAGCGCACCGGAAGCGACGGCGGCTGCGAGGCCCTTCAGTGTCGAGATCCGTCCGCCGGTCAGTCCAAGCCCCGAAAGATCGGCACGCGCCAGCGTTTCGGCATCCGGAAAGAAATGTGTGATGCCGTCTTCGCCGCCATCGATGGTGGCGCCGAACTTTGCCACGATGCGGCCGGCAATGGTCGTCGCGCCCTTCACCGAAATCTGCTGGCCGAGCACCGCACGGATCGCCAGCTCGAAACCGTCGAATGCGCCAGGTACGCGCAATCCCTTCGCGCGGGCAATGCGCGGCCCGATCAGCGGATCGCCGCGAAACGCGGCGCCGATCGCCGCCGGGTCGGCATCGAGATCGAACAGCCGCCGAAGCCGCGCCGATATGCGCCGCATCGGCAACGCCGCGCCGCGTTCGGCCTTCAGGATCGAAATGCGCGCCTCCAGCGCCTTTCCGGTTTTCGCCGGCGCAACCGACAAGACGCCGCTGACGCCGTCGAGCGCGAAGCTGCGCGCATAGCGCCGCGTCGTCACGCTTTCGACGCCCGGTATGGCGCGGCCGCCGAGATAGGCGAGCACACGCGCGAAATCGAAGGGCGGACGATAGCCGAGCCTGAGGCGGATCGCGCCGCCCGCCGCCGCTTCGGACGCCCGCCTGATCTCGCCCGGGGCGATGCCATAGGCCTGGCGGATCGCATCGTTGAAGCGCCGCAGGCTTTGATAGCCCGCTGCATGTGCAACCTCGGAAAGCGGCAATCCGGTGTCGCTGATCAGTTGCTTGGCGGTCAGAAGGCGCCGGTTGGCGGCCACCGCCTGCGGCCCGGCGCCGACATGGGCAAGGAACAGCCGCCGCAATTGCCGCTCGCCCATGCCGAGGCGCTGGGCGAGATCGTCGAGCCGGCCTTCATCGAGTGCGCCTTCCTCGATCAGCCGGAGCGCGCGCGACACGCTGGCCGCGCTCCCCGCCCAGGCCGGCGTGCCGGGCGCCGCTTCCGGGCGGCAGCGCAGGCAGGACCGAAAACCGAGCGCTTCCGCCGCCGCCGCGCTCGGTACGAAGCGGCAGTTTTCGCGCTTCGGCACCCGCGCCGGGCAAACCGGCCGGCAATAGATCCCGGTCGTGCGGACGCAGACGAAAAAGCGGCCGTCGAAGCGCGCGTCCTTGGCCATGATTGCGCGGTAGCAGAGATCGGGATCGAGCTCGGGTCCGGTGATGTCGGCGGTCTGTTTCATGGCCACAGTCTAGGGCGGCGCGGGCCGTCCCGCTCGCCAAAATCGGACATGGCCATCGGGCACCATCGAACCGCTTGAGTTCGCCGGGGCCGCTGTTAGGGTCCCTTCAAGAGGGAACCCGGGAGGACAGAATGACAGATCGCGCCGGCGCCGTTTCAGGTGCTGCGGCGGGGGGTGCGCCGTCGCAAGGCTTCACGCCCGCCTATCGCAACTACGCGCTTTTCATCCTGATGCTCGGCTATACGGCCAATTACGTGGATCGCCAGATCCTCGCCATCCTGCTCGAACCGATCAAACAGGATCTCGGCGTCAGCGACACGCAGCTCGGTTTTCTGTCCGGCATCACCTTCGCGATCTTCTATGCGACGCTCGGCGTTCCGATCGCCATGCTGGCCGACCGCACCAACCGCCGCAACATCGTCTCGGCGGCCATCGCCATCTTCTCCACCATGACGGTGATGTGCGGCTTCGTGACCAGCTTCGCGCAACTGGCGCTGGCGCGCATTGGCGTCGGCATCGGCGAAGCCGGATCGAGTCCGCCTTCGCATTCGATGATCTCCGACATGTTCCCGCCCGAGAAACGCGCCTCCGCCATGGGCATCTATTCGCTCGGCATCAATATCGGCATCTTGATCGGCTTTCTGGTCGGCGGCTGGGTCAGCCAGTGGTATGGCTGGCGCGCGGCCTTTCTGGTCGTCGGCGCGCCGGGCATTCTGATCGCGCTGCTGATCCGCTTCACGTTGAAAGAACCGCAGCGCGGCCATGCCGACGGCACCACCGCGCAGGCCGCCGGCGATGCGCCGAAAGTCGGCGAAGTCTTCCGCCTGCTCTGGTCGCAGCGTTCGTTCCGGCATATTTCCATCGCCTGCGCGCTGGCGGCTTTCGGCGGCTATGCCGGCGTCACCTGGATACCGGCCTTCCTGATGCGCTCCTACCAGATGAGCCCCGGCGAGATCGGCACCTGGCTGGCGCTGATCATCGGCTTTGTCGGCGGCGCCGGCACCTATGCGACGGCCTGGGCGGCCGACCGTTTTGGCAAGCGCGACGTGCGCTGGAACATGTGGGTGGTCGCGATCGTGATGCTGGCCTGCTTCCCGCTCTCGATCGGTCTCTATCTGTCGCCCGACAAATACTGGGCGATGTTCTTTTTCCTGGTGCCGGCCTTTGCGGGTGCGGCCTATATCGGTCCGAGCCTTGCGATGACGCAAGGCCTCGTCGTTCTCAGGATGCGGGCCGTCGCCTCCGCTGTGCTCTTTCTGATCCTCAACCTGATCGGCATGGGGCTTGGGCCCCAGGTGGTCGGCCTGATCAGCGATCTCTATGCACCCACCATGGGCCAGGAATCGCTGCGCTACGCGCTGCTGACGGTGATGGTCGTCTGGCCCTGGGCGGCGGTGCATTTCTATCTCGGCGCCGCCTCGCTGAAGGAAGATCTCGAAAGGGCCCGCACGCACGGCCTGCGGTAGACCGGGACGGCCGCTCGAAGTATGGACCGATCCATGCAAGCATGATGGGACGTCAGGAGCGCCGTTATGTCCGATCCCGCTTTGCCTGCAACCATGCGCGCCATGCTTCTGGAGGTGCCGGGCAAGCCCTTGCGTCTCGCGGAGCTGCCAGTGCCGCGACCGGGCGTGGACGAGGTGCTGATCCGGCTCGAGGCCTGCGGCGTCTGCCGCACCGACCTCCATGTCGTTGATGGCGAACTGCCCGATCCGAAGCTGCCGCTGGTACCGGGCCACGAGGCGGTCGGGCGCGTAGCGGCGCTGGGCGGGGGCGTCACGCGCTTCAAGCGGGGCGACCGCGTCGGCGTACCGTGGCTTGGGTGGACATGCGGCCAATGCGCCTATTGCCGGAGCGGCCGCGAAAACCTCTGCGAGCGGCCGCTCTTCACCGGTTACACGCGTGACGGCGGCTATGCCGAATACATGGTCGCCGATGCCCGCTACGTCTTCCCCGTTCCCGGCCATTATGGCGCGGCCGAAGCGGCGCCGCTGCTCTGCGCCGGGCTGATCGGCTATCGCTCGCTGAAAATGGCGCATGATCCGCAGCGGCCGGATGCGGCCGGCGCGCTCGGTCTCTACGGCTTCGGCGCCGCCGCCCATATCGTCGCGCAACTGGCGCGCCATCAGGGCTGGCGGCTCTTTGCCTTCGTCAAGCCGGGCGACCGTGCCGCGATGGAATTCGCGCGCATGCTCGGTGCCGAATGGGCCGGCGGTTCCGACGAAAGGCCGCCCGTGGCGCTTGACGCCGCCATCATCTATGCGCCGGTCGGTGCGCTGGTGCCGGCCGCATTGCGGGCGCTGGCGCCGGGCGGTCGTCTTGTCTGCGCCGGCATCCACATGTCGGATATTCCGTCCTTTCCCTACGATATTCTCTGGCGCGAAAGGTCGATCCATTCGGTCGCCAACCTGACCCGCGCCGACGGCGACGAATTCCTGGCGCTGGCGCCGCTTGTACCAGTGGTGACGACGGTCGAGACGTTGCCGCTCGAACAGGCCAACGAGGCGCTGGCGCGATTGCGCGACAGCCGCCTGACCGGCGCAGCGGTGCTGACCATGGGGCTGTGAGGCCGGGGTATGTTTGGGAAAGTTGTGTCACGCAATCGTCGCAAATCTCCGGCATGGCTGGTCGGGATGCAGGGACGCCCGGATCGGCAATGAAACATCTCGCAACCTTTGTCGGCCTCCTTTCGCTCGTCGCTGCGGGCGACGCGTGCGCCGTCGACGAGCGCTACGTGCCCTATGTGGCGCCACCGGCTCTCGGTGGCGTGGTCGAGGTCGCCGTCGAACCCGCCAATGAACGGCTGCTGCTGCTCTGGCGCGAAGGCTTTGCCGCGCATCATCCGGCGGTGCGGATCGAGCCCCTCGATGCGGCGACGTCCGACGCGTTGACCGCACGCGCCGCCATCGAGGCGCTCGCCGTCTTTGTTCACAAGGACAATCCGCTTGTCTGCCTGCCGCTGGCGAACCTGGCCGTGCTTTTTGCCGGCGGTGCGACCTGGGGCGGCACGGGCCTTGAGGGCGATTGGGCCGCCCGTCCGGTTGTCGTCTTCGACCGGCCGGCGGGCAGCGAGCGCGATTTCTTTGTCGAGACCGGGTTGAAGGGCGGTGCGATAGCCCCCGATGCGAAACGCGTTGCCCGCGCCTCGGTTCTGCTGCGCGAGATCGGCCGGACGCCGGGCGCGATCTCCTTCGCGCCGGCCGGCTATCGCGGCGACGCCGTGCGCGCGCTCAGGCTTTCCGATGGCGGCGATTGCGTCGGCCCCAGCGAGGCCAATGCGCATCGCGGACACTGGCCGCTGGCGCGCATCCTGCGCATTGTCGCGCGGGGGCCGGCGGCGCGAAACATGATCGACTATGTCTTGTCGCAGGACGGCCAGCGCGACGTTGCGATCGCCGGCTATTTCGCGCTGCCCCATGTCTTTGCATCGGAAGACCGCAAGGCGCTCGGCCTCGACTGACGGCGAAAGCGCACAAACGAAAACTCCCGGCGGTTGCCCGCCGGGAGTTGCCGTCTGACGATCTGCGAGGATCGGATCAGCCGCAAGCTCAGAAAGTGAACTGCGTACGCAGCGCTACCGCGTCGTGACC
>JAUXOE010000277.1 GCA_030682415.1 Parvibaculum sp. | reverse complement strand
GGAATTGTATATTGGTGAAGCACATGGATCGGGTAGTCGCGATGCGCCATGTGGATGCGGGCGAGGTTTCGCCAGACGCCACCGACGGCATAGAAGCGCTTGCCCTGCACCTCCTTCAGCCATTCATGCTCGCCGAGCGCCCGATCGACCACGGCTTCGGCCTCGGCGAGGCTGCCATGGGCCAGATCGATCAGGCGGAGCGGACCGATGGGCAGCGTCGCGCCGGGGCCGGGTTTGCCGCCCGAGACCGGCACCAGTTCGAGACTGCCGCCACCCAGATCGCCGACCAGTCCTTCGGCTTCCGGGATTCCCGACAAGACGCCCTGCGCCGAGAGGCGAGCCTCGTCCGGTCCGGAGAGGAGGTCGATCGGAAAGCCGCAAATCTTTTCGGCGCGCGCCAGAAAGGCCGCCCCGTCCTCGGCATCGCGAACGGCGGCTGTCGCCGCGGCGACAAGCACCGGCACGCCGATCTGCTCGCGCAGCGCCGTGAAACGCCGCAGCGCGTCGAGCGCGCGCTCGATGCCCTTGGGATCGAGCCGCCCGGTCGAACCGAGCGAGCGGCCGAGACCGGCCATCACTTTCTCGTTGAAAACGAGCACCGGATTGCGCTCGGCGCCCGCATAGACGACGAGGCGCACAGAATTGGAACCGATGTCGACAATGCCGAACCGGCCGCCGGGTTTTCCGCGGCTCAATGCATAACCTCCGCCGTTGGACGCCGGAAGTTAGCGCTCGGCGGTCTTGATGTCGAATTTCGGCGGGATGCTCTTCTTGAGGGATGTGCCACGCCCGGAAAGGCTCGCATTGTTCATGAAGTAGGTATGGGCGTTGAACGGCTCTTCGTCGGGCCGCATGGCGATTCGCTCATAGCGGCCATCCGGCTTCAATGCGTAGCTTTGCTGGTTGTCCTTGAGGTTCGCAACCATGATCTGGTCCATGACCTGATCGTGGACGGTGGGATTGAGAATCGGCAGCAGCACCTCGACCCGGCGGTCGAGATTGCGCGGCATCCAGTCGGCCGAGGAAATATAGACCTTGGCCTTGTCATTTGGCAGGCCGTGACCGTTTCCGAAGCAGACGATTCGCGAATGTTCGAGGAAGCGTCCGATAATGCTCTTGACGCGGATGTTTTCCGACAGGCCGGGCACGCCGGGGCGCAGACAGCAAATGCCGCGGACGACGAGCTCGATTTTGACGCCCGCCTGACTGGCCTTGTAGAGCATGTCGATGATCTGCGGGTCGACCAGCGAATTGAGCTTCGCCCAGATGGCGGCCGGACGGCCGGCCCGGGCATGCTCGATTTCGGCTTCGATATCGGCGACGAGGCGCGAGCGCATGTTGATCGGCGAAATGGCCAGAAGCTGCAGTTCCTTCGGCTCGGCATAACCGGTGATGTAGTTGAAGACCTGCGCGGCGTCGTGGGCCAGGCGCGGATCGCAGGTGAACATCGAACAGTCGGTATAGATCTTGGCGGTGACGGCGTGATAATTGCCGGTGCCGAAATGAACATAGGAGCGCAGCGCTCCGCCTTCGCGGCGGGCGACCAGCGAAATCTTGGCGTGGGTCTTCAATTCGATGAAGCCGAAGACGACCTGCACGCCGGCGCGCTCGAGATTGCGGGCCCAGACGATGTTGGCCGCTTCGTCGAAACGCGCTTTCAACTCGACCAGCGCGGTCACCGATTTGCCTGCTTCCGCCGCCTCGATCAGCGCCTGCACGATCGGGCTGTCCTTCGAGGTGCGGTAGAGCGTCTGTTTGATCGCTACCACGTCCGGATCGGCAGCGGCCTGACGGATGAACTGCACGACGACGTCGAACGACTCATAGGGATGGTGGACGATAATGTCCTTGGAGCGAATGGCGGCGAAGCAATCGCCCCCATGGTCGCGGATGCGTTCCGGGAAGCGCGCATTGTAAGGCTTGAACTTGAGGTCCGGACGATCGTCGACGATGAGCTGGCTGGTCTGGGCAAGGCCGAGCAATCCGTCCACCGTCACCAGTTCGCGTTCGGTAACACCGAGCTCGCTGACCACCAGGTCGCGCAGCGAGGCCGGCGTGCGCGCCTCGATCTTCAGGCGGATGACGCTGCCGCGGCGGCGGCGCTTCAGCGCGCTTTCGAAAAAGCGCACGAGATCTTCGGCTTCTTCCTCGATTTCGATGTCGCTGTCGCGGAGAAGACGGAAGGCGCCCTGCCCGATCACGGTGTAGCCGGGAAACAGGCGATCGAGGAAAAGACCGATCATGTTTTCGAGGCTGATGAAGCGGATGCCCGCATCGTCTTCGCGTGCCGGCAGACGGATGAAGCGCTCGACCTGGGTCGGCACCGGCAGCATGGCGTCCATCAACTTGCCGTCGGCGATGCGCCGCAACTGCATCGCAACGGCAAAACCGAGATTGGGAATGAACGGGAAGGGATGCGCGGGGTCGATGGCGAGCGGCGTCAGAACCGGAAACACCTGCTCCAGGAAGCGCGTTTCAAGCCAGGAAAATTCATCCGGCGTCACCTCGCCCGGTTCGATGACGGCAATGCCGGCGTCACGCATCTCGCGGCGCAGATCGTCCCACTGTTTCTGCTGCTCGCGCATCAGCTCGTTGGCCATGGCATTGACCCGGTCGAGCTGCTGGGCCGGCATGCAGCCGTCCTGGCTCAGCGTCTCGATCCCGGCGCTGACTTGTCCGCGCAGGCCCGCGACGCGGACCATGAAAAACTCGTCGAGATTCGAGGCTGAGATCGAGAGGAAGCGCAGCCGCTCCAGAAGCGGGTGGATGGTATTTTGCGCTTCTTCAAGCACGCGCATGTTGAAGGCAAGCCATGACAGTTCGCGGTTAATGAAGCGCGCCGGGTCGTCCATGCCGATCGCCGGAGCGGCAGCGGGCATTTCTTCTTGTGCGGCCTCGGCATTGGGCGGCGTGGTCATCGGACAGCTTTCGGAAAAAGGGCGCGTAAGTCTCTGCTATCGCTCAAGATTACGACAAACATATGACCGAGTCATTGCAGCCGGCCTGTCAGCGCCCGGCAAGGGCCCGCCAGACCGCCTGTCCGGTCGCCCGCATCAGTGCCTTGCGCCGCCGGGGCGGGACGGGAAGTTCCAGAATGCGCTGAAACGAGCCATGGATAAGACCGGCCATCACCTCGAAGGGCAGATCGGCCACGGCGCCGGCCTTCACCCAGCCCTGCAGCACGGCCTCGGAGCGGCGGTCGAGTTCGGCCCTGAGCGCCAGGCTTTCAGCGTCATAGGCATGGCCGATGGGGTTGCGCTCGTTATAGAGCGCCATGTCGCGGTGCTTCTCGGCAAAGGTGCAGAGCCGCTCCCAATAGAGGCTGAACTGGGTCTCGGGCGAGGCGGCATCAGGCCAGACATCGAGCGTCGCCGCTGCCCAGGCGCGCTTGCAGCGGCGGAAAACCGCGTTGCCCAACGCCTCCTTGCTCGGAAACCGCTGATAGAGCGTGCCAAGGCCGACACCGGCCCTGGCCGCCACTTCCGGCACGGAGACGCTTGCATATCCTTCGGCCGCGAAGAGTTCGATGGCGGCAGCCATGATGCGCTCCTCGGGTCCGGGTCGGGCCGGCTTCGCTGGGGCTCTATTCAGCATCGGACTCGCAAACAGGGTTGACAGCGCCGTCTTCGACAATAATGATCATTATTACAGTAATGATCGTTACTGGCAATGGCGGAGGAACACCATGGGGATGTCGCTGTCGAAGCTGTTCGTTGCCGGGCTTGTTGTCCTTCACGCCGGCCTTCTGGTCTGGGCCGTGATGGGCTTTGCCGAGTGGTTTCGCCTCGACGTGCCGTGGCCGCATGTCGCCAATCCGCTGTTTCCGCATGGCGTCCTCCTCGCCCACTGGACATCCGTGCTGGTGACGGCGTCGCTCTTTCTCGGTGGGCTGGCGCTGCGCTGGCCGGCGACACCCACGGCAGTCGCCTGCGGCTATGCAGCGATGGCAACCGTCTGCCTGATCGAAACCACCACCTATCTCGTTCACGACGCGCGCTGGCTGGCGATGGGGCTCGAATATGCCGCCTATATCGGCATAGGCTGGTTCCTGTTCCGCTCGACCTGGACGCAGGCGCATTTCGGCGGCACGGGAGGGCTTGCCGGATAATTCCTTTACGAACGCAAACAAGAGGGAGGAGACAAAAATGAAAACCGGCATGGCGCTGATCTTCCAGAACCCGGAAGGATGCGGACGCGACGACCGCGAGGTCTACACAAAAGAACTGGCGCTGGGCGCGATGGCCGAGCCGCTCGGCTTCCAGTCTTTGTGGAGTGTCGAGCACCATTTCACCGACTACACGATGTGTCCGAACGTCACCCAGTTTTTGTCATACTTCGCAGGCAGCACGAAGAATATCGAACTTGGATCGGCGGTGATCGTGTTGCCATGGCACGATCCAATGCGCGTTGCGGAGGAAGTGGCGATGCTCGACCACATGTCGAATGGCCGCATGATCCTCGGCATCGGCCGCGGCCTCGGGCGGATCGAATTCGAGGGCTACCGCCTGGACATGAACAAGAGCCGCGGCGCCTTCGTCGAATATGCGCAGATGCTGCTCGAGGGTCTTGAGCAGGGCTATTGCGAGCTTGATGGCGAACACATCAAGCAGCCGCGCCGCGAAATCCGACCGCGCCCGTTCAAATCATTCCGCGGGCGCTCCTATGCGGCGGCGGTCAGCCCCGAGTCGGTCGAGATCATGGCGAAGCTCGGCGTCGGCATTCTGGTGATCCCGCAAAAGCCCTGGGAGGAACTGATCCCCGAGCTCGACAGTTACCGCGCCAAATATCTGCAATACACCGGCTGCGAGGCGCCGCCGACACTGCAATTCGGCTGGACCTATTGCCATGAAGACGAACAGGCCGCCTATGAGGGCGCGGTCAAATATATCGGCGCCTATTACGACTCGGTGCTGAAGCACTACGAGCTGCGCGCCGACCACATGAAGAACCTCAAGGGCTATGAGTACTACGCCAAGATGCAACAGGGCATTCGCGAAGTCGGCGAGGATGCGGCGGTCAAATTCTTCCTCGATCTGCAAATCTGGGGCACACCCGAACAGTGCTACCAGAAAATCGCCGAAACCTCGGCGCGGATTCACTCCGATCACTTCACCGGCGTCTTCTCCTATTCGGGGATGCCGTGGGATGACGCCGAACGCAACATGCGGCTCTTCGCGAGCGAGGTGATGCCGGAACTGCAGAAGCTTCCGCCGGTCAAACAGCGCATCAAGGCGGCGGCCGAATAAGGCCGGAGGGAAACGCATCATGGGACGGGTTGAGGGCAAGGTCGCCATCGTCACGGGTGGCGCATCGGGCATCGGCGAGGCTTGCGCGAAAATGCTGGCGCGCGAGGGCGCATCGGTCGTCGTCAGCGACATCGACAGGTCGGGCGGCGCACGCGTCGCAATGGAAATCGAGGAAGCGGGCGGCAAGGCCCGCTTCCTCGACCACGACGTCACCTCCGAAATGCGCTGGGCGGAGGTCGTTGCCGCGACGGTGGCGGATTTCGGCGGACTCCATATTCTCGTCAACAATGCCGGCATCGGCGTCGGCGGGCTGTGCGAGAGTTTTTCGCTCGAGGATTGGCGCAAGCAGACCGCGATCAATCTCGACGGTGTGTTTCTCGGCACCAAGCATGCGATCCCGGCGATGCGCGCGTCGGGCAGTGGGTCCATCGTCATCATGTCGTCGGGCGCGGGCCTGACCGGCGCGCCGGGCATGTCGGGCTATTGTGCCACCAAGGGTGCGGTACGTCTGTTCGCCAAGGCCGTGGCGCTCGAGATGGCGCAGCTCGGCGACAATATTCGCGTCAACTCGGTGCATCCCGGCGTCATCGACACGCCGATCTGGACCAAGGTAACGCCGGAGACGCGCGCGGTTTTCGGGGGTGCGGCGCAGGGCAACGCGGTCGATCCGGCGGTGCTGGCCGCGGCGATGGCGCCGGTCGGCAAGGCCGGCGTGCCGGAAGACATTGCGATGGGCGTACTCTTTCTCGCGTCCGACGAATCTCGCTACATGACCGGCGCCGAACTCGTCATCGACGGCGGCGCGACGGCGGGCTGATCAGAGCTTCATCTCGCCCTGCCCCGCCAATATCTCGGCGGCGAGCGGCACGGTGATCGGCCGTTTGCCCGAGAGCGAGGCGCGGTCGAGCGCCGCCACCACGTCGCGGGCGGCTGCAACCGAGCGCTCAATGCGCGCCGCCAGATAGGCGATCAGCGTTTCAGGCACGCGCAGCTGGCGGTCGTCGAACAGTTTGACCAGCACGCCCGAAAGCAGCGCGTCGTCGGGTGCACCCAGCGCCGCATGCGGAAGCGCCCTCAGTCGCGACGCCAGGTCCGGCAGCCGAATGGCGATATGTCCGGGCGCCGCGCGCGCCGTCAGCAGCAGGAAGGCGTCATCCTGTGCCGTCAGGTTGAGCAGGTGGAAGAGTGCCCGCTCGGCTGCGTCGGAGAGCATGGCGATGTTCTCGACAATGGCGGCATGGGCCGCGACCAGCGCCGGCACGTCTGTGGTTTCGAGTTCGGCCGCCTCGATCCGCCGCGCCTGCGCTTTTTCGCGCCAGACTTCGGCCAGATGTGTCTTGCCGCTGCCGGCGGGGCCCGACAGTATCGCCGCGGGACCCGCCCAGCCCGGCCATGAATCGATCAGCGCCACAGCCGCCGCGTTTGACGGCGCGACCAGAAAATCCTCACGGCCAAAGGCCGGGCGGTGGCCAAGCTCGAAAACCAGTTGCCGTGCCATTCAGTTTCCCGGCCCGTCCGGCGTGCCGCCCGTTCCGAGATAAAGCTGGCTTGCCCGATAGTGCTTGATGCCGAAGCGCGTCAATACGCCGAGCGCCGCGGCGACCGGCAATGCCAGCAGCGCGCCGACGAAGCCGAACAGCGCCGCAAAAGCGAAGATGGCGAACATCACCCATACGGGATGCAGGCCGACGCGGTCGCCGACCAGCTTCGGCGACAGGAAGTTTCCCTCAATGAACTGACCGATGGCAAACACACCCACCACCAGACCGATCGACATATAATCGGGCCAGAACTGGAACAGCGCCAGCGCCACGCCGATGATGAAGCCGACAATCGTGCCGAGATAAGGAATGAAACTGATGATGCCGGCGATGATGCCGACCGCAAGCCCGAAGCGCAGCCCGACAAGCGACAATCCGACCGCGTAGATGACGCCGAGCACCAGGCAGACGATGACCTGTCCGCGGACAAAGCCCGCCAGCACCGCGTTGATGTCGCGCGCCAGTTGGCGGATCGTTTCGGCGTGGTCGCGCGGCAGCAGCGCGTCGATGCGTTCCACCATGCGGTCCCAGTCGAGCAGCAGATAGAAGGCGACGACCGGCGTCACCACGATCAGCGAAATCAGACCGACGAACTGCAGTCCTTGCGAACCCAGCGACGGCAACAGATCGACAAGCCACTTCACCGAGTTGCCGACACTGTCGGCGATCGCCTTCTCGACATCGGGGGCGCGCGCGCCGAGCAATTGCGCCAGCCTGCCGTCGCCGAGTTCGAGCAGGAAGGTCTGACCGCGCTGGATCAGGTTCGGCATGATTTCCAGCAAAGCCATCGACTGGTTGTAGAGGATGGGCAGCAGCAGGATCATCGCCACAACGGTCAGCGCCAGAAACGTCACCGTGATCAGCGCCGTCGCCAGCATTCGCGACAGGCCGAGGCGTTCCAGCCGGTCGGCCAGCGGATCGAGCAGATATGCGATGGCCATGCCGGCGACGAAAGGCAGGAGAATGCTCTTCAGCAGCCACAGCGAAAGCACAAAGACGCCGATGACAAGGGCCCAGATTGCAAACTGGCGTTGAATGGTCATCACAATCTTTTCCGATGCTTCCGGCCCGCGCGTCACGGGCTGACGCTAAGGTGCCAGGCCGGCGCGGACCTCACGGCGGCAGGCGGCTCGACGCTTGAGGAGGAGCCGGAGGCGGCGCTCGCAAAACGCACATTGCGTTGCGCCAGCGACAACGCCAGCATATCGGCGCTGCCTTTGATGGATATTCGCAGCTCCGCACCATGCGACGAAATGCCGAGCACTTCGAGGCCTTGCACCAACGGCGCAGTCGTCAGGCTGTTGCGGATGCGTTCCCATTCCTCAATGCTGGCGAAGCTCGCCGAGGCCGTGAGAATCTGCTGCGAGGCGTCGCGGACGATGATCTGCCGCTTCCATTGCAACTCCAGCGCTTCCAGCATGGCGCGCGCCGCGATACGCAATTGTTCAGTTTCGTTGGCGCCCTCGCTGAAGGTCTGACGGATCGGTGGGGCCGGCGCCGCCCCGCCGCGATGGGCAAGGGTCACATCAAACCGGCCCCCGGTCCGTGTTGCCTCGGTCACCACGACCTCGGACGCCCCATATGTCATCGCCAATGCCGCCATGGCCGTTTGCGCCGTTTCGTCATCGGACAATGCGAGGTCGACCGGAACTGCATTGATCTCCGCAATGTCGCCCAGTGGCAAAACCAGCGGCGTCATCGAATTGGCAAGATCGAGCGAGGCCCAGGCGTCGCGCCACGGATTGCCGTCGTCCCAGAGAATCCGGCTGCCGTCGCGCTGAAGCACCGCAAGCAACACGGCGGGCCGGGCCTGTGTTTCGCCGAATGGAACATTTGCATCGCGCAGCAGGCGGCGCACGGCGTCGGGCTGGAAGCTGACAATCATCCGGGCGATATAACGTGTGGCGCTGGTGCGTTCATCGACGACCTGGAAACCGCGCACCGCGCGCTGGGCCGCAGCCTCGTCGACCGTCGGCAGCGATGTCCAATCTTCCGGGAGCGTCAGCTTCTTCATCACCTCGATCAAGGCAAGGCGCTGACCTTCGGCCTGCGCCGCGGTGCGCGCCGCGGTGGCGCTGTCAGCGGTCCGATCGACAGCGATGCCGTGCACGGTGAAAATGTCGCTGGCAAGCGCCGGTGCCGTCAAACCCACCATCATCGTGAGGGCGAGGCCCGATGCGCGCAGAATTCCGATCACAGAAATCATCGATAGGCCCTTGATTCATCACGATATTCGGCGCCGGAGCGGCGCGCCTTGCCGGACACTATATCACCGCCACGGGGGCGCGAAGGAAGGCCTTGCGGAATTTTAGCCTTTCTCTTGCGCCGGAGGACGATTTCGGGTGATTTGTGCCCCTCTTTCCCCCATTCGAGTCCCGGAAACCGCAGCGATGGCCTCCACCCCCCCAAAGGACCGCCCGAACCGCTACACCTATGCGGGGGCGGGCGTGGACATCGACGCCGGCAACGAACTGGTGCGCGCCATCGGGCCGCTGGCGGCCTCGACGCGGCGGGTGGGCTCGGACGCAGCGCTGGGTGGCTTTGGCGGGCTCTTCGACCTGGCCGCCTGCGGCTTCAAGGACCCGGTGCTGGTCGCCGCCAATGACGGCGTCGGCACCAAGCTCAGGGTCGCCATCGATGCCAATATCCACGACACGGTCGGCATCGACCTTGTGGCCATGTCGGTCAACGACCTCGTGGTGCAAGGTGCCGAGCCGCTGTTCTTCCTCGATTACTATGCCACCGGCAAACTGCATGTCGATGTGGCGCGCGAGGTGATCGCCGGTATCGCCGAGGGCTGCCGGCAGGCCGGCTGCGCGCTGATCGGCGGCGAGACGGCCGAGATGCCCGGCATGTACGCCAAGGATGATTACGACCTTGCCGGCTTTGCGGTCGGCGCGGTCGAGCGCGACGGCGTGTTGCCGCGCGGCGACGTTGCCGAGGGCGATGTGCTGCTGGGGCTGGCCTCTTCCGGCTTCCACTCGAACGGCTATTCGCTGGTACGCCGCATCGTCGAGGACAATCGCATTTCCTACTCGGCCCCCTTTCCCGGCGGCGACGGCGCCAGCATCGGCGAAGTTCTGCTGACGCCGACGCGCATCTATGTGAAGAGCGTATTGAAGGCGATTCGCGAGACCGGCGCCGTCAAGGCGCTGGCGCATATTACCGGCGGTGGTTTCGTCGAGAACATTCCGCGTGTGCTTCCCGAAGGGCTGGCCGCCGAGATCGACGGCGCGGCATGGACCATGCCGCCGGTTTTCCGCTGGCTGATGGCGCTTGGCGGCGTCGACGACACCGAAATGGGTCGCACCTTCAATTGCGGTATCGGCATGATCGTCGTGGTGCGCGAGGACCAGTCGCTTGAAGTCGCCGACGCGTTGGCCGAAGCGGGTGAGGCCGTCATGCGCATCGGCCGGCTCCGCAAGCCGGATGCCGGCGAACCGCGCGTTGTCATCCGCGGCGGCCTGGGCTCGAAGCCGTGAAGATCGGCGTCCTCATTTCCGGGCGCGGATCCAACCTTGCCGCATTGATCGGGGCGTGCGCCGAACCCGGCTTTCGCGGCCGCATCGCCGTCGTCATCTCCAACCGGCCCGGTGCGGAGGGGCTCAAGGTCGCCGAGGCGGCGGGCATTCCGACGCAGGTGATCGACCACAAGAATTTTGCCAGTCGCGAGACATTCGACGCGGAGCTCGACCGGGCGCTGCGCGAGGCGGGTGTCGAATTGATCTGCAATGCCGGCTTCATGCGCATTCTCTCCGACGGATTTGTCGACAAATGGCGCAACCGCCAGCTCAACATCCACCCTTCCCTTCTGCCGGCCTTCAAGGGTCTGCATGTGCATCAGCGCGCCATCGAGGCGGGTGTGAAGATCACGGGCTGCACGGTGCACTTTGTGCGGCCGGAAATGGATGAGGGGCCCATCGTCGCGCAAGCGGCCGTGCCGGTGTTGTCCGGCGACACGCCCGAAACACTGGCCGCGCGCGTGCTTGAAGCCGAACACAAGCTCTACCCGATGGCATTGAAGCTGGTGGTCGAAGGCCGCGCCCGCGTGGTCGGCGAGCAAGTGACGCTGATGGAGGCGGACGGGACGGAGGCGGCGCCGCTTTTTGTGCCGGCCTGTGCATGACGCATCGGGCACGAAGCATTGCCATTGCTGCCAGCGCCCTCGCGACCGTCTTTCTTATTCTTCTATGGGCCGTCAATCGCCCTGTCGCTCTGCCGCTGCAAAACGGCGTCACGGCCGATTTCATTCTCGTCGAGAAAGCCGCTCACCGGATGACCCTGTTTGCCGACGGCAATGAAATTCGCAGCTACCGCGTTTCGCTCGGCCGGGGCGGCCTCGCGCCCAAGCAACGCGAGGGCGATCTTCTGGTTCCGGAGGGGCAATACCGTATCGAGACCCGCAATCCGGCAAGCGCCTATCATCTTTCGTTGAAGATCAGCTATCCGGATGCCGCAGATCGCACCTCTGCCGCCGCGCGCGGCGAAAGCGCCGGCAGCAACATCATGATTCACGGTATTCGGAACGGCTTGGGCTGGCTCGGACGCGCTCACCTTCTGGTCGACTGGACCGCCGGTTGCATCGCCGTGACGAACCCGGAAATGAAGGAAGTCTGGCGCGTTGTGCCAGATGGGACGGCGGTGGAAATCCGCCCTTGAACAAAAAAGCCCCGCCGTTTCCAGCGGGGCTTTCAAAATTCAGCGGCCGTCCAAATCAGCCGACGATTTCTTCGTCCTTGAAGAAGTATTTGATCTCCTCGGCCGCCGTTTCCGGGGCGTCGGAACCGTGGACCGAGTTGGCCTCGATCGATTCGGCGAAATCCTTGCGGATCGTGCCGGCATCGGCATTGGCGGGGTTGGTCGCGCCCATGATCTCGCGGTTCTTCGCGACGGCGTTTTCGCCTTCCAGCACCTGGACGACGACCGGGCCCGAAATCATGAAGGAGACCAGATCGTTGAAGAAGGGGCGCTCCTTGTGGACGGCGTAGAAGCCTTCGGCCTGCGCCTTCGACATGTGGATGCGCTTGGAGGCGACCACACGGAGACCGGCGCTTTCGAAGCGGTCAATGATCTTGCCGGTGAGATTACGCCGGGTCGCGTCCGGCTTTATGATCGAGAAGGTCCGTTCGAGGGCCATGCGTCAGCGTCCTGTGCCAGATGGGGTGAAGATTTGGCGCGGTTTATAGCCGGGGTTGGTGACGCGGGCAACCGGGGGTGCTAAAAGCCCGCCATCATGCTGCATATCAACGATCTCACCTTCCGAATGGAGGGGCGCCTGCTCCTCGACCGTGTCACCGCCGCCATTCCGCCGGGACAGCGGACGGGCTTTGTCGGCCGTAACGGCACCGGCAAATCCACGCTCCTGAAGCTCATCACGGGCGAATACGGCCCCGAATCCGGCGGCCTCTCCTTTCCCAAGAACTGGCGCGTCGGCATGGTGCGGCAGGAAGTCCTTGCCGGACCGACCTCACTGCTGGACACGGTGCTTGCCGCCGATATCGAGCGTTCGGCGCTGCTGGCCGAGGCGGAGACCGCGACCGATCCGCACCGGATCGCCGATATCCATTTGCGCCTCGCCGATATCGGTGCTCATGCCGCTCCCGCCAGAGCGGCCACGATCCTTTCCGGCCTCGGCTTCGACGAAGCGGCGCAGGGCCGACCCTGCGCGGATTTCTCGGGCGGCTGGCGGATGCGCGTCGCGCTCGCGGCCGTGCTCTTCTCCGAACCGGACCTGCTGCTGCTCGACGAACCGACCAACTATCTCGATCTCGAAGGCTCGATCTGGCTCGAGGAGTATCTGCGCACCTATCCGCATACCGTCCTGATCGTCAGCCATGACCGCGACCTTCTCAACAATGTCGCGCAGAACATTCTTCAACTCGAGCACAAGAAGCTCAGCGTCTATAGCGGCAATTACGACCGCTTCGACCGCACGCGCCGCGAAAAGCTGATGCTGCAGCTGTCGATGAAGAAGAAGCAGGAAGATGCCCGGCGCCATATGGAGAGCTTCGTCGAGCGCTTCAAGGCGAAGGCCTCGAAGGCGCGACAGGCGCAGAGCCGCATGAAGGCGCTCGCCAAGATGGAGCCGATTGCCGACATTCTGAGCGAACGCGTGCTGCCATTCCGTTTTCCGGCGCCCGACAAGCCGCTCGCCTCACCGATCATCCGGCTCGAACATGCCTCGGTCGGCTACGAGCCCGGAAAGCCCGTGCTGAAAAACCTCGACCTCCGGATCGACCAGGACGACCGCATCGCGCTTCTGGGCGCCAATGGCAACGGCAAATCGACTTTCGCAAAACTCCTTTGCGACCGGCTGACCGTGAGTGCCGGGCACAAATACGATTCCAAAAAACTGCGCATCGCCTATTTCGCGCAGCATCAGCTCGACGAGCTCAATATGGGCGATACCCCTTACGAGCATTTCCGCGAGCTGAAGCCCGACGCCACCCAGGCGCAGACGCGGGCCATCGCCGGTTCCTATGGTTTCGGCGCCGACAAGGCGGATACGAAAGTCGAAAAGCTCTCCGGCGGCGAGAAGGCACGGCTGCTCTTTGCCGTCGCGACCTTTCACAAGCCGCACATCATCATCCTCGACGAGCCGACCAACCATCTCGACGTCGACAGCCGCGAGGCGCTGGTCATGGCGATCAACGATTATGACGGCGCCTTCATTCTGATTTCGCATGACCGGCATCTGATCGAGACCTGCGCCGACCGGCTGTGGCTGGTTGCCGACGGTACGGTCGCGCCCTATGACGGCGACCTCGACGATTACCGGAAATGGCTGCTCGACCCGGCAAGGCGCATCAAGCCGCTGGTGGCCGAGGACGACGCCGTGGCCGATGCGGCTCGTGCGCCGCGCCCCTCCAACGACAAGAAAGAGGCACGACGGCTCGCCGCGCAAAAGCGGGAGCAGTTGGCGCCGCTGAAAAAGAAAGCGCAGACCGCCGAACAGGAAATCCAGCGTATCCAGAAGATCGTCGACGCACTGGACGCGAAACTTGCCGATCCGAAGGTGGCGGGCGATCCGGCCGCCATGTCGGCGACGGCGAAGGAGCGCGCCGAGGCGTTGAAGGCGCGGGCGCGGGCGGAAGAGTTGTGGCTCGAGGCGAGCGCGA
>JAUXOE010000267.1 GCA_030682415.1 Parvibaculum sp. | reverse complement strand
AGCGTCAGATGCTGCGGCGTCACCTCGACGGTGGCGATGTCCTTGGCGGCCGCAAGGATCGGGATTTCGTCGGCGGTCGAGACATGCAGCACATGGATGCGCTTGCTGGCGTCACGGGCGAGGCGCAGCAGGCGCGTCGTGCAGAGAACGGCGGCCTCGGCGTCGCGCCAGACATGATGCGTGTCGACATGGCCGAGCAGCGCCAGCTCGCGGCGCTCGCGCAGGCGGAACTCGTCTTCGGAATGAACGGCGGCGCGGCGGCGGATCGCCTTCAGTACGCGCAACACGTCCTCGTCCTTCTCGACCAGCAGGTTGCCGGTGGAAGAGCCCATGAAAATCTTGATGCCGCAGCAGCCCGGCTCGCGCTCGATGTCGGCCAGGATGTCGACATTCTCGGTCGTGGCGCCGCCGTAAAAGGCGAAATCGCAATACATGCGGTGGCGGGCGCGGGCGACCTTGTCGGCGAGTGCATCCGGGCTCGTCGTCGGCGGTTTGGTGTTCGGCATTTCGAAGACGGCGGTGACGCCGCCCAGCGCCGCGGCGCGGCCGCCGGATTCCAGGTCTTCCTTGTGCTCGTTGCCGGGCTCGCGCAGATGGACCTGGCTGTCGACGACACCGGGCAGCAGATGCAGGCCCCGCACATCGACCGTCTCGGCGGCAATGGCGCGGGAGAGGTCGCCGATGGCGGCGATGCGGCCGTCCTTGACGGCCAGATCGGCCGTGCCCGTGCCATCCTGATTGACGACGGTGCCGCCGCGGAAAACGAGATCGTAGGTCTGGCTCACAGCGGGATCCTCTCAGGCCAGGGCGCGGCGATGCCGCCACGCGCAGCCATTCGTGTCTCCTGCGGGTTATAAGTGGCGGGGTGACCGAAGCCAAGCCGGGCGCTTGCGGGCACGGGCCGGCGGGCCTACATCTTGTGCACCATGAAACGGGGCAAGACGCCATGAATGCGGTGAAGGCCTGTGCGCTGCCAGAACGCGGGGTGCTGAGGGTCCGCGGACCCGAGGCACGGAGCTTCCTGCAGGGGCTCGTCACAAACAATGTCGACCATGCGGACGGTTCGCAGCTCGTCTACTCCGCCCTGCTGACGCCGCAGGGCAAATTCCTGTTCGATTTCTTCATGAGCGCCGAGCCGTCGGACAGGCAGTCCGTGCTGCTCGATTGCGACGGCACGCGCGCTGCCGATCTCGTCAAACGCCTCGGCATGTACAAGCTCCGCGCGAAGGTCGAGATCGAGGATCTGAGCCCGACGCATGGCGTGGCCGTCTATTGGCACGATGATGGTGCGCCGGTGGCGGTGGAGGGCGCGCGTCTTGCCGACCCGCGTCTTGCCGCAATGGGCGCCCGCGCCATACTGCCCAAAGCCGCGCTTGCGGCGCTCGATGACAAGGCGGAAGGCTGGCATCGTCACCGGATCGGCCTCGGCGTCGGCGATGCCGCCAAAGATTTCGAACCCGACCGCACTTTTCCGCTGGAGGTCAATCTCGATGCCCTTCAGGGCATCGACTTCCACAAGGGCTGCTTTGTGGGACAGGAAGTGACGTCGCGCACCAAGCGGCGCGGCAGCGTGCGCAAACGGCTCCTGCCCTGCAATGTCGAGGGCGACCTGCCGGCATCCGGCACGCCGGTGAAGGCGATCATGCGCGAAGTCGGCACAGTGCTTTCCGGCGACGCCGAGACGGCGCGCGTGCTGGCGCTGCTCCGGCTCGACCTCATAAAAGACGCGACACTCGAAGCGGGTCCGTCGGGCCTTGTGCCCGATGTCCCGGACTGGCTGCGGGCCGAGGTCGAAACGGAAGGAGAAGATAATGGCGAATAAGGCGGAGCGCTGCCCCTGGCCCGGCGAAGATCCGTTTTATGTCGCCTATCACGACGAAGAATGGGGCGTGCCCGAATATGACGACCGGGCGCTCTTTGAAAAGCTGGTGCTGGACGGATTTCAGGCCGGGCTCTCCTGGATCACGATCCTGCGCAAGCGGGAGAGTTTTCGCGAGGCCTTTGACGGCTTCGCGCCCGAACGCATCGTCCGCTACAGTCCCGCGAAGGTCGAGAAACTTCTCCAGAACCCCGGCATCATTCGCCATCGCGGCAAGATCGAAGCGACGATCGGCAATGCGCGCGCCTGGCTCGACATCATGGAGGAGGATGGCGGTTTCTCCGGTTTCCTGTGGGATATCGCCGGCGGCGTGCCGAAACAGAACAAATGGAAGCGCATCAGCGAAGTGCCGGCCGAAACGCCGATGAGCATCGCGATGTCGAAGGCGCTGAAGGCGCGCGGCTTCAAATTCTGTGGGCCGACGATCGTCTATGCCTTCGCGCAAGCGGTGGGCATGGTCAACGATCATCTCGTCGGTTGCCCGCGCCACGCCGATTGTTCCGCATTGGCGCGCGCTCGAAAACCGTAATCGATCGTTACGACGGGCGTTTTTTGTTTCGACGCCAACATTCTTCCGCCACAATGTCGGCACATGCGGGCCACGTTGCACGAATAGGTTTTCCGCCTTCTCGATCAGCGGAGGGAACTCAACATGTTCAAACGCCCCAAAGGGGTCTCGGAGTCCGATCAGCCGGCGGCGCCCGGCGATCAAAGACACGCGGCGCCATCGCCGAACGCAGGTAGCGAAACAACAGATGACGGCGGCGGCGAAGCCGGAACCCGCGTCTTCACCCCGTCCTATCAAGCGAGGAAACCGAC
>JAUXOE010000251.1 GCA_030682415.1 Parvibaculum sp. | reverse complement strand
TGCTGGCGGTGCTGGCCCTTCTCTACACGGCATATCTGGCGCAGAACCTGGTCGCACCGGTCGTCGCCGCCGTGATCGCCAGCTTCATCTTCATGCCGCTGTTGCGCGCCGCCCCCTTCCGCTTCCTGCCCGAAGCCGTCTCGGCCGCCGTGGTCGTGCTGGCGCTGACCGGCACTTTTGCCGGCGCCGTCTATATGCTTGCCGAACCCGCCGTCGAATGGGCAACGCGCATTCCGGCCGCGATCGAGGAGGCCCGGCAGCGCGCGCAGGAACTGTCGAAACCGGTGGAAGCGATGCGCGAGGTCTCGCGCCAGGTCGAGGAACTGACCAAGGATGCCGGCGCGCCGCCCGAAGTCGTCATGCGCCAGCCCGGCCCGATGGCGCAGATCATCGACGCGGCAAGCCAGAAAGGCACCTCCTTCGTGATCTTCATTGTGCTGCTCTATTTCCTGCTGGCGACCGGCGAGATGCTGCGCGACCGCATCATCCGCTCGGCCCGGCGCCTGACCGACAAGGAAAAGGCGCGCCGCCTGCTGCTGAGCATCGAACGCGAAATCTCGACCTATCTGCTGTCGATCACGCTGATCAATGCCGGCCTCGGCATCGCTGTCGGCCTGTCGCTATGGGCGCTGGGGATGCCGAACGCGCTGCTCTGGGGCGTGGCGGCGATGCTGCTCAACTATATTCCCTATGCCGGGCCGCTTGCCGGCATCGCCCTGATGGGCTTTGCCGCCTTCATCACCTTCGACAACCTGTTGCAGGCGCTGGCGGTGCCGCTGATCTATTTTCTCTGGAACCTTGTCGAGTCGCAATTCGTGACGCCCTCGGTGCTGGGGCGGCGGCACACGCTCAACGCGGCGGTGGTTTTCATCTCGATCGTGTTCTGGGGCTGGATGTGGGGCGTGATCGGCGCGGTGCTGGCGGTGCCGATCCTGGTCATTCTCAATACCGGCTTCGCGCAGGTGGAAGGCTTGCGGAAGTTCAGCCATTTCATCGATGGCCGCCCGCAGCCCACGCCGCTGCCGCTGCCGGACACGGACGAAATCACTGCGGGTGGCGGGCTTTAAGGCCAAATTAACAACGTTTTGTTCAGATTTGGGCCGCAGAATCGGCGGCCATGAACATTGCCGCCGCCTTTCTGCCGCGCCTTGCCGCGCCCGCCGCCACGACCGCGCTTTATGCCGCGACGCTGGCGGGCTCGGCCGTGCTGATTTTCTGGGTCCAGCCCTATTTCGCCCGCGCCCTGCTGCCCCATGCCGGCGGCGCCGCGGCGGTCTGGCTGGTGGCGCTGGTGTTTTTCCAGGGCGCGCTGCTGGCCGGCTATCTCTACGCGCATCTGCTGCGCCTCTATCTGCCGCTGAAGGGCCAGATGGCGCTGCATCTGCTGCTGCTCGGCATCGGCGCGGTGTGGTTTCTGCCGCCGGGGCTCGGCCCCGATTTCGCCCTCGATGTGGCGGCCGCGCCGGCGCCCGCGCTGATCGTCACCCTGATCTTTCATCTCGGCCTTCCCTTTGCCGTGCTCGCGGCAACGGCGCCGCTGCTGCAGCACTGGTTTGCCAGCCGCGACCATCCGCAGGCGGACAATCCCTACTGGCTTTATGCGGCGAGCAATGCCGGCTCGCTGGCGGCCCTTCTCGCCTATCCCTTCCTGATCGAGCCGGCGCTGACGCTGGGCGCGCAAGGCCGGCTCTGGAGCGCGCTTTATTTTGCCGTCGCGGCCGCAACCGCGCTGGCCGGGCTGACCGCGCTGGCCGCGCCGCGCGGCACGGCACCGGCGGCGGCTGTCGTGGCGGTGGCCGAAAACCGGCGCGGGGCCTGGGTCGAACGCACGGGCTGGCTTGTCTATGCGGCGCTGCCGACCGCGCTGCTGGCCGCCGTGACGACGCATCTAACGACCGACATCGCCGCCTTCCCGCTGCTCTGGGTGCTGCCGCTGGCGCTTTATCTCGCCACCTATATCGCCGCCTTTGCCGGCTGGCCGGTGCGGCTCGCCCATGCGCGATGGGCGGTCGGCCCGGCGCTGGCGCTGCTCGTCGTTTCGATGTGGTTTGCGAAAACCGGCCTCGGCTGGCTGCTGGCCGCCCATCTTCTGGCCTTCACGGCGCTGGCGCTGTGCTGCCATGCGGTGCTTTATGCGCGCCGCCCGGCGCCGGCGCGCCTCACCGAATTCTATCTGTTCCTGGCGCTTGGCGGCGTTAGCGGCACCGCGGCGGCGGTCTTCCTGCCGCCGCTGATCTTTTCATGGCCGCTCGAATATCCGCTGCTGATCGCCGCCGCCTGCCTGTTGCTGCCAGACCGCATGACGGCGGTGCTGACCAGCCGCAAGGGGGCGCTGAGGCTGGCCGGTGCGCTGGGCGCCACCGCCCTCAGCATTCTCGCCATCGCCGCGCTGCCCGATCCGGGCGGGCTCGAGGCCAGCGGACGGACGCTGCTCTTTGCCGCCATTGCCGCGATTGCCGGCCTTTGCTTCCTGCTGCTGTCGCGCTTTCCGCCGCTACTGGCCGCCGTGCTGCTGGCCGCCTGGTTCGGCGGCCCCGATCGCGGCGCCGATACCGGCACGACGGTGTGGAGCGGGCGCAACTTTTTCGGCAGCTACACGGTGACGGCCGACCGCGCCCATGGCGGCTTCCATTTTCTGAGCGGCACCACGGCGCATGGCTTCGAGCGCCAGGACCGGACGCGCGAAAGACCCGAACCCGCCACCTATTACCATGCGCGCGGACCGCTGGGTCAGGCGATGCTGGGGCTCGGCCCGCGCTTCGGGACGATCGGCGTTGTCGGCCTCGGCATCGGCAGCATGGCCTGCCATGCGCGGCCCGGACAGGACTGGACCTTCTATGAAATCGACCCGCTGGTGGCCGAACTGGCCCGCGACCGCCGCTTCTTCCACGCGCTCGAGGCCTGCACGCCCGAGGCGCGCATCGTCATTGGCGACGGAAGGCTGAAAACCGCCGCCGAACCGGCGGGGCATTTCGACCTGCTGGTGATGGACGCCTTTTCATCGGACGCCGTGCCGGTGCATCTGCTGACGCGCGAGGCCTTCGCGATCTACGGGCGGGCGTTGAAAGCAGACGGCGTCATTCTGGTCCATGTCTCGAACCGCTATCTCGACCTTGCGCCGGTGGCGGCGCGGGCGGCGGCGGAAGCAGGTTTCACGGGCCTCGAACAGGATTTCCAGGCCGGCCCGGCACACGAGGGCGAGGTGCTGGCATTGTCCTCGCGCTGGCTGGCGCTGGCGCGCAACGCCGACACGCTCGACGCCCTCGCCGCCACGGGGCCATGGACGCAAGTGCGCGGGCGGGACAAGGCGCCGCTCTGGACCGACGACCATGCCAGCCTTTTCGGCGCGCTTTACTAGCAGCAGCGACCGCGCTTACGCCGTGATCCCGACCGGGCAGGAAATCCCGAGGCCACCCAGGCCGCAATAGCCGTTGGGGTTTTTCGCCAGATATTGCTGGTGGTAATCCTCGGCGAAATAGAATGCCGGCGCGTCGAGAATTTCGGTGGTGATGTCGGGGAAGCCGCGCTTTTGAAGCTCGGCCGCGTAGGCCGCGCGCGAGGCCTCGGCCGATTTGCGCTGCGCCGCGCCCGTCACATAGATGCCGGAGCGATATTGCGTGCCGACATCATTGCCCTGGCGCACGCCTTGCGTCGGGTTGTGACTTTCCCAGAACAGCTTCAGCAGCGCCTCGTAGGAAATCTTCGTCGGGTCGAAGACGACCAGCACCACCTCATTGTGGCCGGTGCGGCCCGAACAGACTTCCTCATAGGTCGGATTGGGCGTCAGGCCGGCCGCATAGCCTGCCGCCGTCACGAGGACGCCCGGCGTCTGCCAGAATTTGCGTTCGGCCCCCCAGAAGCAGCCAAGACCGAAATACGCGGTCTCGCTGCCCGCCGGATAAGGGCCTTTCAGCGCCGCGCCATTGACGAAATGGCGGCTGGCGGTCGGGATTTCGAAGTCGCGGCCCGGCAGCGCCTCGGCCGGGGCCGGCATTTCGGTCTTCTTGCGCAGGTTGAACATGGGCGAACCTCCCTTCAGGGGGCGGGGATGGGGGCAGGCTTATGATGTAGGTCAGCTTAAGGCTGCCGGCCAGCCCTGTCAGCCCTCAGAGCAAATGATCGATCGGCAGGAAATAGCCGATCCAGGTCAGGATCTGCGCCATGATGCCGGCATTGGGCTCGCTGTCGTGGCGAAGCGGCGGGGTTTCGCTGTCATCGTACCAGACGAGGTGGCGCGGCGGCTCAAGCGCAACGCGCCAGCTGTTGACCGGCGCCATATCCCAGGCGATCGCCTCGAGCACCTGCGCGGCCAGCAGCGGGCTGTCGATCAGGATGCCGATTTCCGAATTGTAGAGAATGGAGCGGTGGTCGAGATTGAACGAGCCGAGAAAGACATAGCGCCGGTCGAAGACCAGGGTCTTGGGGTGCAATGTGGTCTTTTCGGGCACGATACCGAGCTGGGCCATGCCGCGGGCGTTCTGCGGCACATTCTTCAACTCGTAAAGCGCGACATCGTGGCGGAGGAAGCGCCGCCGGTCGCGTGCATAGCCGTAATGGACGATTGAGGAATCGGTCGAGGCGAGCGAATTGGTCTGCAGCACCATGCGGACGCCGCGCGCCCTTGCCTCGGCCAGCGCCGCCTCGCGCGGCTCGGTCAGCATCACATAGGACATCTGCACGACAACCTCTTCCTGCGCCGCGCCGAGCTGTGCCAGCAGCACCGTCTCGATTTCCGCCACCGGCAACTGCGCCGGTTCGGCAAAGACCGGGCCCGGCGATGTCAG
>JAUXOE010000249.1 GCA_030682415.1 Parvibaculum sp. | reverse complement strand
TTCGGCCTCCCAGAGGGCGCGGGCGACGGCGCGGGCAACGCAATCGGCGGCCATGGCGCCGAGACTGGCGACGGCCATGTGGCGCGGCGCGGGGCCCAGAGAGCGGCGCGCGGTGGCCAGCACGAAGATCGCATCGCCATCAACCGGGGCGTGGACCGGGCGGACGGCACGGGCCAGCCCGTCCTGGGCCATGATGGCGAGGCGGCGGCATTCGGCCGGCGTCAGGTCGGCGTCGGTGGCGACGACACCGATGGAGGTGTTGCCGCCGGGCTGGGGCGCGGCCTTGGTGCCCGTCAACGGATCGAGGGCGGCGATGCCTTTGCCGTCCGGCCAGCCGAGACCGCCGAATTCGCCGTCCATTTCATAAGGCGCGGCCCAGAAGTGCGGCGCGCCCGGCACCACCGCCGAACCGAAGGGATTGGCGGCGACCAGCGCACCGACGGTGAAGCCGTTGGCGGCAACGGCCGAGGCCGAACCGAGGCCGCCTTTATATTGCCCGGCAATGGCGCCAAGGCCGGCGCCGGCATTGCCGAGGCGGAAGCTGCCCGATGCCGCTTCGCAAGCCGCACGGCCGAGCGCGCCATAAGGCGGGGTCTCGCCCCAGGCCTTGTCGCCGCCATTGGCCAGATCGAAAAGGATCGCAGCCGGGACGATGGGCGAGACCAACGGGCTCGAACCGACGCGGTAGCCGCGGCCGCGGGCGCCGAGCCAGGCGGCAGCGCCCGACGCCGCCTCAAGCCCCCAGGAGGAACCGCCCGACAGCACCACTGCATCGACGGCGTCGACCAGACAGGCGGCGTCGAGCAGGTCGGTCTCACGGGTGCCGGGGCCGCCGCCGCGCATATCGCCGCCGGCGACCGCGCGCGGCTCGGGCAGGACGACGGTGACGCCGGTGCGGGCGCCCGCGTCTTCGGCATTGCCGACCGATATGCCCTCAACATCGGTGATGAGGTTCAACGGGCCTTTGCGGATCGCGCCGAAGTGCATATGTGTGACCTTCCGGTTTGTGGTCTGCTCAATTCATATATCCTATTTGCGGGCCGGAACACCGCAGGAGGAAACGCAAGCATGAAACTCACCCGCATCGCGCCGGCCCTGTCGGCGGGCGTCGCGCTGTTGCTTCTCGTTGCGGTGCTCGCGATTGCGCTCTGGCCGCGCGCGCAGCCCTACATGGTGGCCAGCGCCAATCCTTACGCCAGCGATGCGGGGGCCGCGATCCTGCAGGCTGGGGGCAGCGCCGTCGATGCGGCGATCGCCGTGCAGGCGGTGCTGTCGCTGGTCGAACCGGAATCCTCTGGCCTCGCCGGCGGGGCCTTCCTGCTGCATTACGACAAGCGGTCGGGCGCGCTCGATGCCTGGGACGGGCGCGAGACGGCACCGATGGGCGTGACGCCGGATCTTTTTCTCGGCGCCGACGGCACGCCGATGGATTTTCTTTCGGCCATGGTCAGCGGGCGTTCGGTCGGGACGCCCGGCGTCGTCATGATGATGTGGGAGGCGCATCGCGAACACGGACTCCTCGACTGGGCCGACCTCTTCACGCCGGCGATCCGGCTTGCCGAAGAGGGCTTCGCGGTGGCGCCGAAACTGGCGCAGGCGATTGCGCGCGACCCTGTGCTGATGCAAATGCCGGTGGCGCAGGATTATTTTTACCGGCTCGGCGATGACGGCACCCGGCGGCCGCTCCAGGAAGGCGAGGTTCTCAAGAACCCCGCCTATGCGGCAACGCTGCGGCTGATCGCCGAAAAGGGTGCGGCCGGTTTCTATCAAGGACCGGTCGCCGAGGCGATTGTCGATGCGGTGCAAAACGCGCCGATGCGGCCGGGCATGCTGGCGCTCGAAGACTTCGCCGCCTACAAGGCGGTCAAGCGCGAGGCGGTTTGCGCGCCCTATCGGCGCTACCGTGTCTGTTCGATGCCGCCGCCGACTTCGGGCGGCCTGACGCTGTTGCAGATTCTCGGCATTCTCGAAAATTACGACCTGGCCGGCATGGGACCGATGACGGTGACGTCGGTGCATTTCATCGCCGAGGCTGAGAAACTCGCCTATGCCGATCGCGATTTCTATATCGGCGATCCGGATTTCGTCGACGTGCCGGCCAAGGGCATGCTCGACCGCGATTACCTGAAAGCGCGCGCCGCGGAGATCGATGCCAGCCGGACAATGGGCAAGGCACGGCCCGGCGTGCCGCCGGCACAGGGCGGCACGGAATGGCGCGCCGGGCTTTCGCCGGAACGGGCCTCGACGACGCATTTCAGCATTGTCGACGGGCGCGGCAATGTCGTTTCGATGACGTCGTCGGTCGAAGGGCCGTTTGGCGCGCATCTGATGGCCGGCGGCATGATCCTCAACAATCAGCTGACGGATTTTTCCTTTGCGCCGGAGGAAGACGGCCGCGCGGTCGCCAATGCGGTGGCGCCCGGCAAGCGGCCGCGTTCGTCGATGACGCCGGTGATCGCGTTCGACGAAGACGGCGATTTCCTTTTCGCCATCGGCTCGCCGGGGGGCCCGCGCATTATCGGTTATGTGGCGCAGGCCCTGATCGCACTGATCGACTGGGAAATGGGGATGGCGGAAGCGGTGGCGCTGCCGCATTTTCTCGACCGCAACGGGGCGCTTGAAATCGAACAGGGGACGGCGCTTGAAGAGATGATCCCGGTGCTCGGCCAGCTCGGCCACAGCATCGATGTGCGGGTGCTGATGAGCGGCCTGCACGGGATCGCGATGACGGCGCAGGGGCTTGAGGGCGGCGCCGATCCGCGCCGCGACGGCAGCGTGGCCGGCGGCACGCGCTAGAGACGTTCATCGTTTCACGGAAACGATGAACGTCTCCAGGTCTTTGTTTTGTCGCGTTTCCGGACGGTGAACAGCCCCCTTTGGTTTAAAGGAGGCACTTCACCTGGAAACGCTAGAGCGCGGCGCGGGCCGCGCGGGCAAGGCCGAGCAGCGCCGCGTCGGGACGGGTGACGACGAAAGCGGGGATTTCTTTCATCCAGTCTTCGAGGCGGCCCTTGGCCTCGAATCGGGCCCGGAAAAGATCTTCGTCGAAAAGACCCGGCATGGCGGCAATCCAACCGGGCACGATGCCGCCGGCGACATAGACGCCGCCGCGCGCGCCGAAGGTCAGCGCCATGTCGCCGGCGACCGCGCCGAGCCAGCCGCAAAACAGCGCCACCGTTTCGCGCGCGAGGGCGCAGGTGTTGCTATGGGCGCGGGCGGCGATTTCCTCGGGCGTCAGCGGATCGGCCGGTGCGCCATAAAGCGCTGCCAGCGTCGCATGAAGCGTGACAAGACCGGGACCGGAAAGCACGCGTTCGGCCGAGACATGACCGAAGCGCGCCTGCAGATGCGCCAGAACCGCCGCCTCATGCGCATTGGCCGGTGCCAGATCGACATGGCCGCCCTCGCCCGCCACGGCGATCGCCTGCGGGCCGTCGAAGACCAGCGCCGAGACGCCAAGGCCGGTGCCGGCACCGACAATGGCGATGGGGGCGCCGGATAGCGGTTCGCGTGCGCGGCCGATGGGATGACGGTCGGCCGATGCAAGGGCCGGCACCGCGAGTGCCAATGCGGCGAAGTCGTTCATCAGACAAGGACGCGCAACAGCGGTGGCGCGGGCAAGCGCTTCGACGCTGACCTCCCAGGGACAATTGGTGAGGCGGATATGCGCCGTCGCCCCGGCCCCCGAAACGGGACCGGCGGCACAGAGAGCAGCCGCACCAAGGTCGGGATGGCCTTCGGTCTCGAGAAAGGCTTCAAGCGCATCGTCGAGTGTCGCATAGGCGGCGGTGTGGAGTGCAGTCACCGGGCCGATCGTCAACTCGCCGCCGCGCGCGAGCGCCAGCGCGAAGCGTGCATTGGTGCCGCCGATATCGGCGACGAGAAGCTTCTCGCTCTTCACGCCGACGCAATCCCTGTCGCATCGCAGGCCGTCAGCGCGCCGCCGGTGTCGGGAATGCAGAAACGGAAATGCGTGCCCGCCGGGCTGCTTTCGACAAGTTCGATATGACCGCCATGCGCTCGCAGGAGCTCGGCGGCGATGGCAAGACCGAGGCCAGTACCGCCGGCGCGTACGCCGCCGGCAAAAGGCTCAAACAAATGCGCGCGGGCTTTTTCGGGCAGGCCGGGGCCGGTATCGACGATATCGACATGCACCCGATCCGCTTCGCGGCGGGCAGCGATGCGGATATCGCCGCCAGTTGCGTTTTC
>JAUXOE010000235.1 GCA_030682415.1 Parvibaculum sp. | reverse complement strand
CGCCTCCTGAAGCCGCGTCCCGAAAGACAGGATCGCCACTTTTGTGCCTTCGCGCAGAATACGGCCCCGACCGATCTCGAGCGGTGTGCCGATTTCCGGCAGATCAAGGCCGATGCCTTCGCCGCGCGGGTAGCGGAAGGCCGAGGGCCGGTCGTCTATGGCGGCTGCCGTTGCCACCATATGCATCAGTTCCAGTTCATCGGCCGCCGCCATGACGACAAAACCCGGCAGGCAGGCAAGATAGGCGACGTCGAAGGCACCGGCATGGGTCGGCCCGTCGGCGCCTACGAGACCGGCACGGTCGATGGCAAATCGCACAGGCAGTCGCTGGATCGCCACGTCATGCACGACCTGGTCGTAGCCACGCTGCAGGAATGTCGAATAAATGGCGGCGAAAGGCTTGAAGCCTTCGGTCGCGAGACCTGCGGCGAAGGTAACTGCGTGCTGCTCCGCGATGCCGACATCGAAAGTCCGCGTCGGAAAGCGTTCACCGAAGAGATCGAGACCTGTGCCGGACGGCATGGCCGCCGTGATCGCAACGATCTTGTCGTCGCGGTCGGCGTGCGCGATCAGGCTTTGGGCGAAAATCTTGGTGTAGCTCGGCGCATTGGCCGGCGCTTTTGCTTGTGCACCGGTGATGACGTCGAATTTCGAAACGCCGTGATATTTGTCGTCGGCGGCTTCGGCCGGCGCATAGCCTTTGCCCTTCTGGGTCACGACATGAACGAGGATCGGGCCTTCGCCGGCATCGCGCACGTTTTTCAGCACCGGCAGCAGGTGATCGAAATTGTGTCCGTCGATCGGGCCGACATAATAGCAGCCAAGCTCCTCGAAAAGCGTCCCGCCCATGGCCATGCCGCGCGCATATTCCTCGGCGCGGCGAGCGCTTTCCTCCAGCCGTTTCGGCAGAAGTTGCGCCAGTTGCTTGGCCAGGTGCCGCATCGAGCGATAGGCGCCGCCCGACAGAAGGCGCGCCAGATAGGCACTCATGGCGCCGACCGGCGGGGCGATCGACATGTCGTTGTCGTTGAGAATGATGATCAGGCGGCTGTCCATCGAGCCGGCATTGTTCATCGCCTCATAGGCCATGCCGGCCGACATCGCGCCGTCGCCGATGACGGCAACAACATTGTTGGTGCCGCCCTTGAGATCGCGCGCGACCGCCATACCCAGACCGGCCGAAATCGATGTCGACGAATGCGCCGCGCCGAACGGGTCGAATTCGCTTTCGGCACGCTTCGTGAAGCCCGACAATCCGCCGCCCTGGCGCAGCGTGCGGATACGGTCGCGGCGGCCGGTCAGAATCTTGTGCGGATAGGCCTGATGGCCGACATCCCAGACGATGCGGTCTTCCGGCGTATTGAACACGTGATGCAGGGCAACGGTGAGTTCGACCACGCCGAGACCCGCACCCAGATGGCCGCCGGTCACCGAGACGGCGTCGATCATTTCGGCGCGCAATTCATCGGCAATCTGGCGCAGATCGCTTTCCGGAAAGACGCGCAAATCCGCCGGGCTGTTCACCCGGTCAAGCAATGGGGTCGCAGGTTTGCTGCTCAAACACTCACCTCGGCCGGCGCGGTGACCGGATTGGGGCCCGAAAAGGGCCCGGGGCCAACCGAAAACCGGCGGACCTCAGTTGCGGCGCGTTATAACGAAATGCGCGGCCTGACGCAAAAGGTCGGCTCTTTCGTCAAACAAATCAAGATGTTGGACAGCCTGTTCGGCCAGCATCCGGGCCTGCGCCCGGGCCCGGTCGGTCCCCAAAATCGAGACGAAGGTCGCCTTTCCGGCGGCGGCGTCCTTGCCGGCCCTCTTGCCCATGAGGTCCGGATCCCCCTCGGCATCGAGCAGGTCGTCGGCAATCTGGTAGGCAAGCCCCATGTCATGGGCATAGGCATGGAGCGCATGCTCGGCCTCAACCGAGGCGCGGCCGAGCACCGCGCCGGCCTCGCAGGAAAACGCGATCAGCGCGCCCGTTTTCAGGAGCTGGAGGCGCGTGATGCCGCCAATATCGAGCGGCGCGCCTTCACTCTTCAGGTCGATCATCTGGCCGCCGACCATGCCGCGCGCGCCGGCCGCTGCGGCCAGACGGCGCACCAATTCGATCCGGACGCGGGCGCGTTCATGGGTCGCCGGATCGGCGATGATCTCGAAGGCCAGCGTCAGCAAGGCATCGCCGGCCAGCATCGCCGTTGCCTCGTCGAAAGCCTTGTGAACGGCCGGTTTTCCATGGCGCAGGTCGTCGTCGTCCATGCAGGGCATGTCGTCATGCACCAGCGAATAGATATGAACGCATTCGGCCGCGGCGGCGGCGCGCAGGGCCGATTCGGAATTCACCGCGAAGAGCCGGGCGCTTTGTGCCACCAGAAAGGGGCGGAAACGTTTGCCACCGCCCAGCGCCGCATAGCGCATGGCTTCGGCAAGACGGCTTTCCGGCCCCTCAACGCGCGGCAGCAGCCGGTCGAGCGTTTTTTCGATGTCGCTCGCGTGTTCGGACAGTGCGGCTTCGAAGAGGGAACCGGCCATCGGCGCGACGTTCAGTCGATGTCGAGCGGCGCGGTGCCGGCCGGCTCGCCACTCGCCGAAAGCGTGATTTTTTCGACTTTCGCCTCTGCGGCCTTCAGTCGCGCTTCGCAATAGGCCTTCAGCGCAGTGCCGCGCTCGTAAAGTTCGATCGATGTTTCAAGCGGCGCCTCACCCGATTCGAGCTGGCCGACGATCTTTTCGAGCTGGGCAAGCGCCTCCTCGAAGCTCAGCTTTTCGATGTCCTTGTTTGCGTCGGCCTTGGCAGCGGACATGGGCTTGTTCCTTCCGGATTTTCAGGCGGCCAGCATCAGGGCCCGGACATGCGCGCGGGTGCTCGCGGCCAGCGCCTCCAAGTCATAACCGCCCTCAAGCGCGGAGACAACGCGACCGCCGCAGAGCTTGCCGGCGAGTTTGACCAGTTCGCCGGTCACCCAGCCGAAGTCTTCGTCGGTCAGGCGCAGATTTGCGAGCGGGTCTGCCATATGCGCATCGAAACCGGCCGAAATGAAGATGAAATCGGGGCGAAAATTCGCCAGCGAGGGCAGAATGGCGCCACTGACCGCGTCGCGGAACTCGGCCGAACCGGCACCCGGCTGCAGCGTGCGATTGTAGATGTTGCCGAGGCCGTGCTCACCGGCCCGTCCCGTGCCGGGATAGAGCGGCCATTGATGCGTCGAGGCATAGAAAAGCGACGGGTCCGTCTCGAAGGCCGCCTGCGTGCCGTTGCCGTGATGGACATCGAAATCGACCACCGCGACGCGGGCGCAGCCATGCGCGGCACGGGCATGCTGGGCGCCGATGGCGATGTTGTTGAAGAGGCAGAAGCCCATTGCGGTTTCGGGCTCGGCGTGGTGGCCGGGCGGGCGAACGGCGCAGAAGGCATTGCGGACACGGCCCGCCATGACCTCGTCGACCGCATGGACGACGGCACCGGCGGCGCGGAAGGCCGCTTCGGCCGATCCCGGCGACATGGCGGTGTCGGCGTCGATGCGGCGGAAACCCTCGGCCGGGGCGCCATTTTCGATGCGGTCGATATGCGACGCGGGATGGACGCGGGCAATCTGTTCATGCGCGGCACGGGGCGCCTCGTCGCGCGCCAGCAGCGCGAATTCCTCGGCTTCCAGCGCGCCCAGCACCGCGCGCAGCCGGTCGGCGCATTCGGGGTGACCCGGCGGCGTTTCATGTTCGAGACAGGCGGAATGGGTGACGAGAAGCGTGGTCATTGGCGGCAACTATAGCATGCAGGCGCGTCAGGCCCGGCGGTACCAATTGACGCCCCTGTCGTCGCGGGCGACGGTCGCAAGGCCGCGGCCGAGCAGGCAATTGAGATGGGCGAGGCTTTCGCCAGTCGCCATGAAGAAGACTTCCGCACCGATCTTGCGCTTGAAGAGCGCCGAAAATACGTCGATGGCGCGTTTCGGCTCGTCGAGCATGTCGCGAAGCTTCGCCAAACCTTCCTCATGACCGTCGATCAGCTGCGTCAGGCGCGTATGCAGCCCGTAAAAGGGCTCGTTATGGGCCGGTAGCACCAGCAGGTCGTCGGGCAGATTACGGCGCAAGCGCTTGCAGCTCTCGATCCAGTCTTCGAGCGGATTTTCATAGGCCTCGGTCGGATGGACGCTGACATTGGAGGAAATGCGCGGCAGCACCTGATCGCCGGAAATCAGGATCTTCGCTTCCTCGCAATAGAGGCAGACATGCTCCGGCGCATGGCCCGAGCCGATGACGACACGCCATGTGCGGCCGCCGATCGTCAATTCATCGTCCTCGCGCAGGCGGCGGAAAATATCGGGCATGCGCGAGACGTGCCTGCCGAAACCGCCGAAACGCGTGCGATAGCTCTCGACGCCGCGCTCGCTGAAGCCCGCCGCACGGTAGAAATCGAGCGCTTCCTTCGGTGCTTCGCGGCCGGTGTCGAGCACCAGATTCCGGCACATCAGAAAGTCCGTGCGCGACATCTGCAGTTCGACGCTCCATTTGCGCGTGAACCAGCCGGCAAGACCGACATGATCGGGGTGGAGATGGGTGACGACGAGACCCGTCACCGGTTTGCCCTTGAGGCCGGTCTGAAAGACCTGACGCCACAAGGCTTTGACCTCATCGGTGGCGACGCCGGTGTCGACAACGGTCCAGCCGTCGTCACCCTCGATCAGCCAGAGATTGATGTGGTCGAGCTGGAAGGGGAGCGGCATCCGCACCCAGGAAACGCCCGGCGCGACCTCGATCACTTCCGCCGGCTCCGGCACCCTTCGCTCGAAGGGATAGCGGAGATCGGGGCTTTCGATGGTCGCTTGCGAAATATCGGACATTCAAACTCTCGAAACAGATGTCGCGGCCAAGCTGCCGGGCGACCGTTCCCGTGATAGGCGCAGGGGCGCGCGAGGTCAAACAGGCCCCAGCCCCTGCCCGGCCGACGCTGCGGCATCCTTGCGGGCGAGGCGGTAGCCGACGCGAATCCAGATGGCGAGCAGCACGGTGGTGAAGATCAGCACCGGCCAGGGGCCGAAGGCGAAAATCAGCGGCATGGCGGCCGCCGTGAAAAGACCGCCGCCGACGACGGGCGCAAAGAAGAGCTGCTTGTAGCCAAAATTCTCGAGGCCGCCCGAGCGGTTCTCCGGATCGGCAATACGAAAGAGCATCAAGCCGCTGACCGTCATGCCCATGGCCTGGCCGAAATGCGGAATGCCTTGTGCAAACCAGTCCGGACCCAGCATGCGCGGCGCCAGCACCAGCAGCGCGAAGACATTCCAGGCGATGCCACCCAGCGCCAGCCAGACGAAGGGGCCGAGATTTTCGTTGATCGCGGTCAACGAGAGCGTCGCCAGCGCCGCGACGATCAGGATATCGAGGGCGGCGCCCGAGATGCGGTTGACCAGCGCGCGGTCGACAAGGCCCATGCCGATGTACCGGCTGACGACGATCTGCACCGCGACGCCGCCGAGCATCGCCAGTGGAAAGAGCGGCAGATAGGCCAGCACCGTGGTGCCGTCTGGCCCACCCCAGGTGCTTTCCTCCAGTAATATCAACAGCCTGTGCAGGCCCCAGCCGATGGCGATGGCAACAGCGAAAAGTCCCAGATGCAGCGACATCGGATCGATGGGTTGCGCGGCGTCGGTCGTTGCAGGGCGTGCGGCGAGCTGTTCGGTCGTGTCGGCGGGCGGATCGGGATGGAGCTCGGGCGTCGGCGCGCGCATGCCTGCCGGGTCGACAAGACCGCGGCGCGCCGCCCAGTTGATCAGGACGAGACCGATCAATACCGACCCGACAAGGCCGATAGTCGCGAGGCCGAGCGCGAGGTCGGTGCCGGCGGCGAAACCAACGGCTTCGAAAGTCGGACCAAGGCCTGCCGCCGTGCCGTGGCCGCCCTCGAAAGAAATCTCGATCAGCGCACCGGCGACGTGCGGGGTTGCGTAGAAGGGTGTCAGCAGCGCAACGACAAGGCCAATGCCGACGACATAGTGGCCCCAGGCGATCGCCTGGCCATAGGCAATGACGGGGCCGGCGCGACGCCAGATCTGGCCCGGCCCGGGAATGATCTGCCCGAGGAAAAGTCCTGCAAAAACAACGTTTATGAGCAGCGCGGGAAGATGGCTCCAGATGTCGTAGACATCTTCCGGAATGAGCGAACCGAAGCGCGTTTCGCCATCGAAGATCGCGCCGGCAACTTCGGGACCTGCAAACATCAGGATGAAGCCGCCGATCACCGAGCCCGGAATGAAAAGTCGCGCGAGAACGGCGAGACGCCAGCGCAAATACTTCGAGACGATCAGCATCACCCAGACGATGGCGAGCGCGGCCGAGATCGTTCCGAAGTCGGTCAGCATCAGGAAAGCTCGTCGGCGGTGAGGGCAAAAAGGCTTTCGGCACCGGCGGTTGCGGGCCCGAGAAGGCCGTGGACACCCGGCAGGATGTTGACGGCGTAGAAGCCCGACAGCGCGAGACGCGCGCTGTCCGCGGTTTTCAGCGCTGCTTGTGCGAGATAGTGGCCGCCGGCAACCGTGCCGAAGAGGCGCAGATAGGGCGAGGCGCCGGCGAGGCTGTCGTTGGGCGCGGATTTGAGGCTTGCCAGCATCCAGGCCGTGGCCTTGTCGAGCGTGTCGAGAGCGTCGTCGAGGGCGGCGCCGACGGCACTCAGCGTCTTCACGTTCGAGCGGCGCGCGGCCTCGGCGGTTTCACGCATTTCGGCGATAAAGCCTTGCGCCACCGAACCGTTTCCGAGGGATAACTTGCGGGATACGAGATCGATCGCCTGAATGCCGTTGGTGCCTTCGTAGATCGGCAGGATGCGCGCATCGCGCAGATATTGCGCGGCGCCGGTTTCCTCGATGAAGCCCATGCCGCCATGGATCTGCACGCCGAGCGAGGCAACCTCGCAGCCGATATCGGTCGAGAAGGATTTCGCAATCGGCGTCAGCAGATCGGCGCGGGCCTGCGCGGCGGCGCGGATTTCCGCCGTTTCGCCGGCATGGGCGGTGTCGATGGCGACGCCGGTCGCGTAGCAGATGGCGCGGGCGGCGGCGGTCGAGGATTTCATCGTCAGCAACATGCGGCGGATGTCGGGATGTTCGATGATCGGCGCCATGTCGCCGGGTGCCAGCGTCGAGCCTAAAGGCCTGCCCTGCTTGCGTTCTTTCGCGTAAGCGAGTGCATGCTGGTAGGCCGCTTCGGCAATTGCCACGCCTTGCGTGCCGACCAGCAGGCGGGCGTTGTTCATCATCGTGAACATGCAGGCGAGGCCGCGATTTTCCTCGCCGATCAGCGTGCCGATGGCGCCGGTATTTTCGCCGAAGGACATGACGCAGGTGGGGCTGCCGTGAATGCCGAGCTTTTCTTCGAGGCCGATGCAGTGCGCATCGTTGCGCGCGCCCAGCGAACCGTCTGAATTGACAAGGAATTTCGGCACGAGGAAGAGAGAGATGCCCTTGGTGCCCGCCGGCGCATCGGGCAGGCGCGCGAGCACGAGATGGACGATGTTGTCCGTCATGTCGTGATCGCCATAGGTGATGTAGATCTTGGTGCCGGTGATGTTGTAGGTGCCGTCGCCTTGCGGAACAGCTTTTGTTTTCAAGGCGTTGAGATCGGAACCCGCCTGCGGCTCGGTGAGGTTCATGGTGCCGGTCCACTCACCCGAAACGAGCTTGGCGAGATAGAGCTTCTTCTGTTCTTCAGTACCATGCGCCGTCAGCGCTTCGATGGCGCCTTGGCTGAGGATCGGACAGAGGCCGAAAGACATGCAGGCGGCGTTCCACATCTCCTGCATGGCGACGGCGAGCGACACGGGCAGGCCCTGACCGCCGTAGTCCGGCGTCGCGGCGAGGCTGCCCCAGCCGCCCTCGACCCATTGGCGATAGGCCGCCGTAAAACCCGAAGGCACTGTGGCACCTGACTTTTCGAGCTTCGCACCTTCGGCATCGCCCGAGCGGTTGAGCGGCGCCAGCACATCGGCGGCGAGCTTCGCACCCTCTTCCATCACCGCTTCGACCAGTTCCGGCGAGAGATCGGCGAAGGGGCCCTTGCCTGCCAGCGCCGACAGACCGGCAATCTCGTTGAGGGCGAATGCCATGTCGCGGACGGGCGGGCGGTATGTCATGGGGATCCTTCAGACGCGGAAAGGGACGGAATGGCGTGGCTTTGCGGGTTTTTACTGTATTCTCTGCCGCCACGGTAGCATTCAGACAGGTAGTTCCATGGCCGACTGCGTCGAGGCGAACGCAGCGAATATTGCGCTTGCGGGCGAAGCGATCCGTGAGGGGCGGCTGGTCGCCTTTCCGACCGAGACGGTTTACGGGCTCGGCGCCGACGCAACCGACGACAAGGCGGTGGCGCGCATCTTCGAAGCCAAGGGACGGCCGCGCTTCAACCCCCTGATTGTGCATGTGGCAAGCCTGCAAGTAGCTGAAAAGCATGCGGTTTTCACCGACGAGGCGCGGAAGCTCGCAGCCGGGTTCTGGCCGGGCGGGCTGACGCTGGTGCTGCCTCGGCGGCCGGAGACGCCGCTGTCGCTGCTGGTGAGCGCCGGGCTCGACACGGTGGCGCTGCGGGTGCCAGCGCATGAGATCGCACAGGCGCTGCTGAGAGCGGCGGAGAGGCCCGTTGCTGCGCCTTCGGCCAACCGTTCGGGGCGGGTCAGCCCGACGCGGGCCGAACATGTGATGGCGGAGTTGGGCGAGGCCGAAACGCTGGCGATGGTGCTCGATGGCGGGCCCTGCCGGCTCGGGCTTGAGTCGACAGTGATCGGATTTCCTCAAGGAATTCCGACACTTCTGCGGCCGGGCGCGGTGGCGCGGGACGAGATTGAGAAGGTGTTGGGACACAGGCTGGCGGAGGCCGATGCAGGCTCGGGCGAGGAAGGACGCGCCTCGCCGGGACAGCTTGAGAGCCATTATGCGCCGGGGTCGCCGCTGCGGCTGAACGCCCGCGATGTGGGCGCCGACGAGGTGCTGCTGGCTTTCGGGCCGGACGCGCCGAAGGCGAAAACATCAATGAATCTATCGACTTCGGGCGACCTCACCGAGGCGGCCGCCAACCTTTTTGCGATGCTCCGGGCGCTCGACGCGAAGGCGCGCGGGCGGGTCATCGCGGTGATGCCGATCCCCGATGAAGGGCTTGGCGAGGCGATCAACGACCGGCTGAAAAGGGCTGCTGCGCCAAGGAGTTAGTGCTCAGATATCAGCAGCGTCGGGACGCCGTTGGTCGGTTTGCGGATGGTCGCGACCTCGGTGCCGGGCTTGCGGCCCTTGCGGACTTCGGAGACGTCGAGACCGGCCTTTTCGAGCCGCGCGACGGCCGCGGCGATGTCCGGCACCTTCCAGGCAACACCCCAGAATCGTTCGGTTTTCGGCGCCTTTTCCCTGTCGAGCGGCTCGACCACTTCGACGGTCATGCTCCCTGTACGGAAGAATAGCTGGCGCACGCCCCATTCGGGTTTCGACTGATCGAGGGCAAGACGGATGCCGAGTTGCGTGCCGAAAAGCGCTTTGCAGGCCTCCGCAT
>JAUXOE010000232.1 GCA_030682415.1 Parvibaculum sp. | reverse complement strand
GCGCCCTATGCCTGGCTCGCCCTGCCCGATGCCTGGCGCGCACATATCTTCGTCGAGGCGGCGCGGGCCCGCGGGCTGGCGCTGGCGGCGGGAGAGGATTTCATGGTCGGGCGGATCGACCGCGCCTCGCGCCATGTGCGCCTCGCGCTCGGCCAGCCACAGACGAGAGACGAACTCGCAACCGGCCTTGCGATCGTGTCCGAATTGTTGAAATCGGGCCCTATATCAAGCGCGCTAGTGGCGTGACGGCTCGTCTTCGTCGCCAAACGCTGCGAGGAAATTGAGCGGGCCATTACCCTTGCCGAAGCCGGGTGCGGTGCGGATCGCCTCATGCACATAGTCTCGCGCCGTTTCGACTGCGAGCGAAAGTTCGATACCCTGCGCCAGCAAGGCCGCGATGGCCGAGGCCAGGGTGCAGCCCGTGCCATGCGTGTGCCTCGTCTCGATCCGCGGCGAGGAGAAGACATGGATCGTCTCCTGCGTCGCCAGCACATCGAAAAGCGTTGCGCCTTTGAGATGCCCACCCTTGACGAGCACGGCGTCGCAGCCGAGCCCCAGCAGGGCGTCCGCCGCCGCCTTCTGACCGTCGAGATCGGCGATGCGGCGGCCGGTCAAGGCTTCGGCCTCCGGCACATTGGGCGTGACGAGCGTCGCAAGCGGGACAAGAATTTCCTTCAGCGCCGCAATGGCGGAGCCTTCGAGCAGCGACGCCCCGCCCTTCGCCACCATGACCGGATCGACAACGAGGAACGGCACTTCGGCATGTTCGCCAAGCTCGGCGGCCACCGCCTCGACGATCTCCGCGCTGTGCAACATACCGGTCTTGACGGAGTCGGCACCGATATCGTCGAGCACCGCCCTCATTTGCGCCCGCACGACGTCGACCGGCACCTCGTGGATGCCGTGCACGCCAAGCGTGTTCTGAACCGTGATCGCAGTGACGGCCGTCATGGCGAAACCGCCCATCGCCGTGACGCTCTTGATGTCGGCCTGGATGCCGGCGCCGCCGCCGGAATCAGAACCGGCCACGATCAACACGCGGCCTCGAGGAAGTGAACCCATGAAAAGAAAGTCCCGCTAATGCCAGCTGCCGTCAGGCGGCATTATGCTCGATCGCGGAGACAATGTCGTTGACGACGGCCCTGACCAGCCCTGCATCATCGCCCTCACCCATAACGCGAATCAAGGGCTCGGTACCCGACTTTCGAATAACGAGACGTCCGGTCTTGCCAAGGCGCGCCTCGCCGTCGCGGATTGCCTCTTCCACTTCCTTCTCCCGAAGCGGTTCGCCGTGCTTGAAGCGAACATTCTTGAGGAGCTGCGGCAACGGATCGAACAGGTGGCAGAGTTCACTCACGGGCTTGTTGCCGGCCTTCAGGACCGCCAGAACCTGCAAGGCGGCGATGAGGCCGTCGCCGGTGGTCGAGAAATCCTTCAATACGATATGGCCGGACTGTTCGCCGCCGACATTGTAGCCATGCTCGCGCATATATTCGACCACATAGCGGTCGCCAACCTGTGTGCGCACAAGACCGAGGTCGAGCGACGCAAGGAAGCGTTCGAGACCGAGGTTGGACATCACCGTGGCAACGACGCCGGGTGCCGAAAGCGTACCCATTTGCTTCCAGTGCCGCGCGATCAGCCCCATGATCTGGTCGCCGTCGACGATCTTGCCGTTCTCGTCGGCGACGATCAAACGGTCGGCGTCACCGTCGAGCGCGATGCCAATATCCGCCCGGCGTTCCCGCACGGCGGCACACATGCGTGCAGGTGCGGTCGAGCCGCAATCGTCATTGATGTTGAAGCCGTTGGGATCGGTGCCGACCTGCACGACTTCCGCGCCAAGTTCCCACAGAACGGCAGGCGCAACCTTGTAGGCCGCGCCATTTGCGCAATCGATGACGATGCGCAAACCCTCCAGCGTCTGCTGCTTGGGAAAGCTGTGCTTCACATGCTCGATATAGCGCGCCTGCGCATCTTCGATACGCTTGGTGCGGCCGAGATCGCGCGAACCTGCCAGATTGTCGGCAAGGCCATTGTCCATGTGATGTTCGATCGCAAGCTCAACCTCGTCGGACAGCTTGAAACCGTCGGGTCCGAAAAGCTTGATGCCGTTGTCCTCGAAGGAATTGTGCGAGGCCGAAATCATCACGCCGAGATCGGCGCGGAGCGAGCGCGTCAGCATCGCGACAGCCGGCGTCGGCAGCGGCCCGAACAGAAAGACGTCCATGCCCATCGACGTAAAGCCGGCGGTGAGCGCCGGTTCGATCATGTAACCCGAAAGCCGTGTATCCTTACCGATCACAACGCGATGACGATGGTCGCCACGCCGGAAAACACGGCCCGCGGCCATGCCGATGCGCAACGCGGTCTCCGCTGTCATGTGACCGGTATTCGCCTTGCCGCGAATGCCGTCGGTACCAAAATATTTGCGCGACATCAGTCGAACGGTCCTTGCGCCTTGTCTCTTCAATTCCGGCCTGCCAGCGCCCCCCAATTCGGACCCCGACCCGCCCCCTCAATACCCGCAATACGCAGCATATGTGGCGGATATTAGAATTCTATGAGCCCATTGCAGTTAACGTTTTCTTGCCAAATCTTTCATCGTTGGCCTTTCAGGGCACCATAGACAGTTAATGCGTCAGCCAAGGGGCGTGGTTCATGCGTGCGGATGTAGCCTGCGCCGCCGATAGCCGCGAGCAATTCGGCCGCGAGGCTGGCGGGACCCGCCTCCTGCGGCGCCCGGCCGGTAACGGCGCGCAGGAAGGATTTCCGCGAAACCGAGACCAGCAGCGGCAACCCGAAGCGGGATTTGAGCTCACCGAGCCGCGCCAGCACCTCAAAAGACGTCTCAGGCTTCGACCCAAGGAAGAAGCCCATCCCGGGATCAAGGATCAAGCGGTCCCGGGCAACGCCGGCCCTTTCGAGCCGCCCGATCCGCTCCTCGAAGAAGCGGCAAATGCGCTCGACAATGTCGCCCTCAGGCGTGGAGCGCCTGTCCGCATTGCCGCGTTCCTGAATCGAATGCATCAGGATCAGGCATACGCCAGATACCGCCAGCGCCGGATGAAAATGCGCGTCGTCGAAGCCCTGAATGTCGTTGAGGTAGCGCGCGCCATGCGCCAGCGCATAGGCCTGCGTTTCGGGCCGGAAACTGTCGACGGACAGCACAAGCTCTTCATTCGCCAGGGCTTCCATGACAGGTGCGATGCGGCGGATTTCCTCTTCGGCCGGCACGGGCGCAGCGTCGGGATTGGACGAGGCAGGCCCGATATCGATGACATCAGCGCCATCGGCGATGAGCTGCCTCGCATGAGCGATGGCGGCATCGGCGGCGAAATAGCGGCCGCCATCGGAAAAGCTGTCCGGCGTAACGTTGAGAATGCCGAATATCTGTGGGCGCTGGAACATAGCTGAGTTCTAGCACGGGCTATCATGGCCCGCGAGCGGGCTCAAACGGGCGCGACCTCAACGCCCATACCCATGGCCGCACGAACAAGGTGGTCGATCACCGCCTCGAATTCGCGGGATGTTGCATCCGAGAACTGCATGAGCGCCACTGTGTGCCCGCCGCCGAGATAGACGCGCGCCGCCGCTTTCACATTGAGACCCTGCGGAATGACCCCTTCCCGCTTGCCGCGCTCCAGAACCTTTCGAGCAATACCGTGCAGCCGCTCCAGCACATCCATGTAGCGCGGCCAGACATCCGCACGCACGCCGGTGCTCCAATCGAGCCAGACCTTGATCATGTCAGGCTTGTCCTTCGCATCGCGCGCGAAATTGACGGCGAGCTCAGTCAGCGCCTCAGACACGGACTTCGGTCCACCAAGTGACCGCGACACGATCTCGATGAGATAGGTCTCGACCTCGCCCAGAACAGCCGCCACCAGATCCTCCCGTGTGCGGAAATAGGAATGAACGGCCGGCACCGAGACCCCCGCCCGCTCCGCGACATGGGAATGGGTGGCACGGGCGACGCCATGTTCGGCAAAGGCCGCCAGTGCGCATTCGAGAAGCTGAGAGCGGCGGACCTCCGGCGCTAGCCTGGTGCGGGCGGATCTGGCGGTTGTCACGGCGGGCAGTCTCCTTCGGGAATCGGCGGCTCTCCAAGGCAAGTATAGACGGATCGGGCCGGAGCGGCCCGCTGGCGGATAGGCCATATCATCTCATATTGACTCTTTGCTCAATTGTTATTGATATTATACTCAATAGAGAGGATGAGGCCACCGGGAGGAAACGCCATGACCGCACTTGCATCCGCGACCACCACCGCGACGGAGGCCGACAGCCTCCCCCTCGACCGGATCGACGTGAGCCGGGCCGAACTTTTCGAACGCAATGTCGAGGGCGACTATTTCCGCCGCCTGCGCCGCGAAGACCCGGTTCACTACTGCGCCGACAGCACCTATGGGCCTTATTGGTCGGTGACGAAATACAACGACATTATGGCCGTCGACACAAATCACCAGGTCTTCTCCTCAGAAGCGGGCTATGGCGGCATCGTCATCGACGACAACATCCAGAAAGGCGGCGATGACGGGCTTCAGCTGCCGAACTTCATCGCCATGGACCCGCCGCGCCACGACGAACAGCGCAAGGCGGTAAGCCCCATCGTCGCGCCAGGAAATCTGGCGAAGCTGGAAGGCACGATCCGCGAGCGGGTCTGCCGCGTTCTCGACAACCTGCCGGTCGGTGAGGAATTCGATTGGGTGGACAATGTGTCGATTGAACTAACGACGCAAATGCTGGCAACGCTGTTCGATTTTCCTTTCGCCGAGCGTCGCAAACTGACGCGCTGGTCGGACGTCACCACCGCCGAACCCGGCGGCGGTATCATCGACAGTTGGGGACAGCGCAAAGGGGAACTCCTCGAATGCGCCGGTTACTTCCAGAACCTATGGAACGAACGCGTCAACCTGACGGAACCCAAATCCGATCTGATTTCGATGCTCGCCCATTCACCTGCGACGCGGAACATGAAGCCCGAGGAATATCTCGGCAACGTGCTGCTGCTGATTGTCGGTGGCAATGACACGACACGGAACTCAATGACAGGTGGCGTCTATGCGCTCCACCAAAATCCCGCGGAAGATGCAAAGCTTAGAAACAATCCCGCGCTGATCGACAGCATGGTACCGGAAATCATCCGCTGGCAGACGCCGCTGGCCCACATGCGCCGCACGGCGGTTGCAGATGCCGAGCTCGGCGGCAAGACCATCCGCAAGGGCGACAAAGTTGTAATGTGGTACGTCTCCGGTAATCGCGACGAGACGGCGATCGACCGGCCAGATGAGTTTATTATCGACCGTCAACGGCCGCGCCAGCACCTCTCCTTCGGCTTCGGTATTCACCGCTGCGTCGGCAACCGGCTCGCGGAGATGCAACTTCGCATTCTGTGGGAAGAAATCCTGCAACGCTTTACCCGCATCGAAGTGTTGCGCGAACCGGAGCGCGTTCGCTCCAACTTCGTACGCGGCTATGCAAATCTGCCCGTGCGGCTGCACGCCTGAAGGAGACGGAAATGACTGTCGTCAGATACATCGAAGCAAACGGAACCGAACACAGGGTCGAGGCCGAAAACGGCATCTCGGCGATGGAAGCCGCGGTGAAGCACAGCGTGCCCGGCATCGACGGCGATTGCGGCGGCGCCGCTGCCTGTGCCACCTGCCACGTCTATGTCGACCCCGAATGGCTTGCAAGGACAGGCCCAGCGGCAGACGGCCTCGAAAAGAGCATGCTCGAATTTGCCGAAGACGTGCGGGAGACGAGCCGCCTCGCCTGCCAGATCGAAGTCACCGGCAAGCTTGATGGACTGGTGCTGCGATTGCCGGACAGACAGCACTGAACGATCCGCAATGGACACAAAAAAGGGAGGCCGGCGGCCTCCCTTTCCATTTCGATGTGGGCGAACCTAGTCCGCCTTGCCGAGCCATTTGTAGACGACGCCTGCCAGGATCGCGCCCGCGATGGGCGCTACCCAGAAGAGCCAGAGCTGATCGATCGCGACGCCGCCTTCAAGGATTGCCGGACCGGTGCTGCGCGCCGGATTGACCGAGGTATTCGTGACCGGAATGCTGATCAGATGGATCAGCGCCAGCGCAAGACCAATCGGAATGCCCGCAAAACCGGCAGGGGCGCGCTTGTCCGTCGCGCCCAGAATGACGATCAGAAAACCGAAGGTGAGCACGACTTCGATAATGGCCGCTGATTGCAGGTTGTAGCCGCCCGGCGATTTCTCGCCATAGCCGTTGGCGGCGAGCCCATTGACGCCGATGTCGTAGCCCGCCTTGCCCGACGCGATAAGGTAGAGCACCACCGCGGCGGCGAGCGCGCCCAGCACTTGAACGACGATGTAGGGCGCGAGGTCCCTGGCGGCAAAACGGCCGCCGAAATAGAGGCCGATGCTGACGGCAGGGTTGAGATGACATCCCGAGATATGTCCGATGGCATAGGCCATGGTCAGCACGGTGAGGCCAAAGGCGAGCGACACGCCGACAAGCCCGATCCCCACCTCCGGAAAGGCCGCCGCCAATACGGCGCTGCCACAACCACCAAAGACCAGCCAGAAAGTGCCGATGAATTCGGCCGTGAGACGCTTTGTCAATGTCACGCGTTTCTCTCCCCGTTTAAACCGCAGCCCCTCGTGCGGCAATCAAGGTTAATCGGGGGAAGGACCAATCGTCTATTGAAGAAATGCGGGCAAAGCCACGAAGTGCGCGGCAAACAAAAAGGGAGGCCAAAGCCTCCCTTTCCGATTTCGGTTCAACGTCCGGCAGCCTGGCTCAGGTCCCTTGCGGCGCCGGCGGCGCCCCGATGGGACCTGTCGTCGGCACGGAAGAAACCGGGCCCACATCGGCTTTTTCCGGTTCACCACGCTCGCGCACCGGCAATTCACCCTTCAGAAGGCCGATGATCTCATCGCCCGAAAGCGTCTCGAATTCGAGCAGACCCTTGGCGATCGTGTGCAGATCGTCGATACGTTCGTTCAGGACCTTTTTCGCTGTCTCGTAACCTTCTTCAACGATGCGGCGCACCTCGGCATCGATCTGGCGCTGCGTCTCCTCGGACATATTCTGGTGGCGCGCCACCGAATGGCCAAGAAACACCTCTTCCTCGTTGTCCTGATAGGCAAGCGGCCCGAGCTTGTCGCTCATGCCCCAGCGCGTGACCATGGCCTTCGCCAACTTGGTCGCCATCGAAATATCCGACGAAGCACCAGACGTCACCTTGTCATGACCGAAGATCAGCTCCTCGGCAATTCGGCCACCCATGGCAACCGCAAGGTCGGCTTTGAGTTTGGCGCGCGTAACCGAAAGCTGATCGCGTTCCGGCAGGCGCATCACCATGCCGAGTGCACGACCGCGCGGAATGATTGTCGCCTTGTGAATCGGATCGGAGTCCGGCATGTGCAGCGCTACCAGCGCATGGCCGCCCTCATGATAGGCCGTGAGTTTCTTTTCCTCCTCGGTCATCACCATCGAGCGGCGCTCGGCACCCATCATCACCTTGTCTTTGGAGTCCTCGAAATCGGCCATGGTGACAAGACGCTTGCCGCGCCGAGCCGCCATCAGTGCCGCCTCGTTGACGAGATTGGCAAGATCGGCACCCGAAAAGCCCGGCGTCCCGCGCGCGATGGTGCGCGGCTCGACATCCGGCGCCAAAGGCACCTTCTTCATATGGACCTTGAGGATCTTTTCGCGGCCGATGACGTCCGGGTTCGGCACCACGACCTGCCGGTCAAAACGGCCGGGACGCAGAAGTGCCGGGTCGAGAACGTCCGGGCGGTTGGTCGCTGCGATCAGGATGATGCCTTCATTGGGCTCGAACCCGTCCATCTCGACAAGCAGCTGGTTCAGCGTCTGCTCGCGTTCGTCATTGCCACCGCCAAGACCGGCGCCGCGATGACGGCCGACCGCATCAATTTCGTCGATGAAGATGATGCAGGGCGCGTTCTTCTTCGCCTGCTCGAACATGTCGCGCACACGGGAGGCACCGACGCCAACAAACATCTCGACGAAGTCGGAACCCGAAATCGTGAAGAAGGGAACGTTCGCCTCACCGGCGATCGCGCGCGCCAGCAGCGTCTTGCCGGTGCCAGGCGGACCAACCAGCAGCACGCCTTTCGGAATGCGGCCACCGAGACGCTGGAACTTGGCCGGGTCGCGCAGGAAGTCGACGATCTCGGTGAGATCGTCCTTGGCTTCGTCAATACCGGCAACATCGTCGAACATGACGCGACCGTGACGTTCGGTCAAAAGCTTGGCCTTCGACTTGCCGAAGCCCATGGCCTTGCCGCCACCGCCTTGCATCTGGCGCATGAAGAAAATCCAGACTGCGATAAGGAGCAGCATCGGGAACCAGGAAACGAGAACCCCGAGAAGCGACGGAACGTTCTCGTCAGATGGTTTGGCGGTGATCTGAACACCCTTGCTGTGCAGCCGTTCGACCAGCGCCGGATCGGCCGGCGCGATCGTCGAGAAGCGGCGACCGTCGGCATATTGGCCCGTAAGCTTGTCGCCCTGAATCGTAACTTCGCGCACCGTGCCCGCTTCAACGTCGGACAGCAGTCGCGAGTAATCAATCGCAATCGACGTGCTGCTCTGCGGCGCCGGACCCTGAAAGAGGTTGAACAGCGCGATCAGCAGCAGCGCACCCAGCACCCAGACGGCGAAATTCTTGAAATTGGACAAAGGTCTTACCTTCTCTACCTGACGACAGGCTCAACGATGCAGAGGATGTGCCAGAGCCAACCTCTGCCCTCGACCGTTTCTAATCTATGAGAAACATAGTGACCATATAAAGGTTTACCAAGTGCCAGTAACGGTTCGTCTGGCTTTCTTTCAGGTATTCCCTGCCGTTTTCGTGGGCCAGAGCCCAGCTTGGCGGCGGCATGACGCATGGGCGACGATTCGCGGATCGAGCGTCCCCAAATGAGGCGCCGCCACAAGCATATCGCCCCGCCAGAGGCCAGGTAGAGCAAAAAGCGCGGTTTTCGGTTCCGCGGGGATGACAACATCACAGGCGGCAAGCCGCGCCAGCCCCGCCTGCCCAAGCGCGCGGACGGTAAGACGCGGACCGCGCGGGGCCTTCAGCACCGCAACGAAGATGCGGCCGTCCCACAGGCCTTCCTCCGCCCGGCCAAGCGCGAGTGGCGCGGCCCTTGCGGCCGCGGCAAGCTCCCGTGTGGCGACGAGTCGTCCCGCCGAGATGGCAAGCTTCACCCCCGCAAGGGTCCGCCCGCCGCCGAGCGTGCCGTCCCGAAGGGCCTTGTAAACGCCCTCCAGCGCATCGAGGCGAGGCGCGTAATCGTGCCCGCCCACAGCGCGAATGATGGCCGCAAGCGCCCGGAGCCCGATTTCGTGGGGCGCGGCCAGCAACGCCGCGCAATCAGCCTCGACATAGCCAATAGGGGACAGGGTGGCATGCTCCAGAAGCAGCGCCACCGTCGCCGCCTCGAGCGCCTCGCGGGCCGAAGCCATCGAAGTTGCCGTGCGTGCAAGCCGCGCGGCGTCAAGCCCGAGCGGCGCCAGCGCGGTAAGCAGCTTGCGGACCTTCACGCGATCGAATGCCTCATTCTCATTGCTCGGATCCTTGATGGGTACAAGCCCGGACCGGCGAACCGTGGCGACAAGCCTTTCGCGCGGCAAATCGAGCAGCGGCCGGAGCAGGCGGACGTGAGGCCCGCCCACCATCAACGTTCTTTCTGCGGCCATCGCCGCAAGTCCGTCAACGCCGCTGCCGCGCGCGAGGCGAAGCAAAAGAGTTTCTGCCTGATCGTCGAGATGATGCGCGGCGAGAAGATCATGAGTGCCAAGTTTCCGGCAGGCGTCGAGCAGCAAACGATAGCGCGCCTCGCGCGCCGCCGCCTGGACGCCGCTTGCGGGCTTCTCACCCTTCCAGCGCAGAATATGATGCGGGACGCCGAGTTCCTTTGCCATCGCCGCTGCCCGCCTCGCCTCAGCAGCGGAAGCGGCGCGCAGCCCGTGATCGACGGTAAGCGCATGGAGCGAAACGCCCTTGCGGCGCTTCGCCCATTGCGCGGCAAGAATGAGAAGCGCAAGCGAATCCGGCCCGCCCGAAAAAGCGACCGCGATCTCTTTCATCGGTGAGAGAGCGGCGAGCCGTGCGGCAAATTCGGCGGCGGTCACCGGAGAGTCAGCCCGCCGCGCAGCCTTGTCCTGCGCGCTCATGTCCCTCCCTTCGCTGATGGGATCAGCAGCCGGCCTTCTCGCGCTCCAGCTTGTTGCGTGCAACAACCGCAGGCGAGGCTTGCGGGAATCGCGACCCGAGCTCGCTCCAGACCGTGCAGGCGGCATCCTTGTTGCCGAGCGCGGCGAGGCTCATGCCGAGCTTGAGCAGGCTATCAGGCGCCTTGTTGCTCGACGAATAGGTCGTATAGCCGGTCAGAAAGGCATCGCCCGCCTCCTTGTGCCGGTTCTGCGCGTAATAGGTTTCGCCGAGCCAATACTGCGCATTGCCCGCCAGCGTGTCGTTCGGGTGAAGCCGCAGAAATTCGACAAACGCGGTGCGCGCCTGATCGTATTGACCACGCTTCATCAGATCGATGGCAAAATCATACTGCACCTGAGGCGTTCCATTGGGCAGCACGGCAGTAGCAGGTGTCGATACCACGGGCGCGGCACCCAGCGTACCCTCGGCCGAGGCCGGTCCGGATCCTGCCGCAACCTCTTCGCCGCCGGACGCCGTGGCAGCGCCCGACGAACCGCCACCCTGCGCATCCTGAAGGCGCAAGTCCATATCCGCCTTGAAGAGCTGAAGCTCCCGGTTCATCTGTTCGAAGCGATGTCCCATCTCTTCCAAGCCACCGTTGAGCCGCCGAACCTGTTCTTCGAGCTCGAAAATTCGCGACTGAGCGTCGGCCGATCCGGCACCGCCGCCAAGCGGCGTGGGAGTGCCGGTGGCGATACCGCCGCCATAATTCTGCCGCTGCAGATCGGTGATTTCACGCTCGATCCGATCGAGCCGGTTGCTGACTGCGCGCATGTCGACATCGCTGCCCGACTGCGCAACCGCCGCATCGGCGACAAGCAGGGAAAGGCCGATCAGCACGGATGCCGAAATGGTCCAAAGGACGTTCTCTGTCCGCCGAATACCAGGATGCAATCGAACCTCCAGCGCCTGTCTCACTCCACCCTCCGCATCCTAGCTGCAACTAAGACAAAATTGGGGCGCCCTCACCCGGGCATAGAAAACAAGGAAGCGCCCTCCCGCGATCGGCGGAAGAGCGCTTCCAGGAACTTGGCCGCTTTCGACGATAACGCCGACTAGCTACCGACGCCGGAGGCAACCACCGTCACGGCACGACGGTTCTGGCTCCAGCAGTTATCGTTGGAGTCGAGGCAGACCGGGCGCTCTTTGCCGTAAGACACGGTGTTGATGCGGCCGCCATTGACGCCGAGGCTCACGAGATAATCCTTCGCGGCGTTGGCACGACGGCCACCGAGCGCGAGGTTGTATTCGCGCGTGCCGCGCTCGTCGGCATGACCTTCAAGCGTGAAGGTCAGGTTCGGGTAGAGCTGCATCCACGCCGCCTGACGCTGCAGGGTGGCGCGGGCTTCGTCGCTGAGCGACGAACGGTCGGTGTCGAAGAAGACGCGGTCGCCAACATTCGCGACCAAATCTTCCGGCGAACCGGGGGTGATGGTGCCGGCGCCAGAGGACGATCCGCCGGTATCCGTGGCGGTCGAGCTGCAAGCGGCCAACATGAAGAAAGCAGCGGCCACAGCGGCAATCCGCAGGCCAGCGTTCGGGGACTTCATTCGGGTGATCTCCTTTTGATCTCAGCGGCCATGGCGCCTCAGCGCTCAATCGATTTGCTACTTTTGCACGAGACACCCCGCGACAAAACAGGCGATGCCCGATTTATCCAGAGAAAACCGCGTGCAACTTATCACTGGTTCCAATAGCCCGGAAGCAGCTTGCATCGCCCACAATTGGCCGACGCTGGGGGTTGCTGTACCGCAACACCCTGTGTGCCACAGCCCTGATAATGACGCAATAAGGGCCAATCACTCTGCGACTTTTCGGTCAAGCTTACGTGACATTTTTACATCATATTTTAAGCGCCGGGGCTTCGCAGCGCATTAAATCCATTCCTCGATCACTGGATACGGGGAGACCAGGCCGGATCGGAGGCAAAGGTCGGCGTCGGCACCGGGCGTTCGTTGTGACCCGTCACATCGACCGACCAGAGGCTCGCCCCGCCCTGCGCGCCCCGTGTCTCACGGAAGAACATCAGCACGCGCCCATTGGGCGCCCAGGTTGGTCCTTCATTGTGATAGCCCTCAGTCAGCACCCGATCTCCTGTGCCATCGGGACGCATCACCCCGATCACAAAGCGTCCGCCCGAGATTTTGGTGAAGGAAATAAGATCGCCACGCGGCGACCAGACCGGCGTTGCATAGCTGCCCTGACCAAAACTGACGCGCCGCTGGTTGGAACCATCTGCATTCATCACATAGATCTGCTGCGAGCCGCCGCGGTCTGACTCGAATGCAATCTGACGACCGTCCGGCGAATAGCTGGGCGATGTATCGATGGCGGCCGTGTTCGTGAGCCGCGTCACCTGCCGGCTGCGAAGATCCATCGTGTAGATATCCGCATTGCCGCCACGTTGCAGGCTCATGATGATTTTTTGACCATCCGGCGAGAACCGCGGCGCAAAAGTCATGCCGGGGAATTCACCGACAACTTCCTGCTGGCCGGTCTCAATGTCGAGCACATAGACGCGGGGTGCATTGTTGCGATAGGCGAGATAGGTGATTTCCTGCGAGTTGGGACTGAAGCGCGGCGTCAGCACCAGTTCATTGCCCCGCGTCAGCATGCGTGGGTTGTGCCCGTCCTGATCCATAATGGTCAGGCGTTTGACTCGATTGTTCTTCGGTCCTGTCTCCGAAACATAAACGATGCGCGTATCGAAATATCCATCCTCACCGGTCAGGCGTTTGTAGATGGCGTCGGATATCAGATGCGCGACACGCCGCCAGTTGTCGGGCGTCGTAAAGAACTGAAGACCGGTCAGCTGTTGCTCGGCGTAAACATCCCAAAGCCGGAATTCAACACGGAGGCGGCCATCGGATTCCATGCGCGCCTGTCCGGTGACGAGTGCCTGTGCCTCGATAATGCGCCAGTCACCGAAGCGCGGCTGAACGTTGATATCGTCGAGTTTCTCGATGAAGGACGCCTTGGGCAACGGCCGGAAAAGACCGGACCGTTCAAGATTGTTTGTCACAACGCCGGCGATATCCGCTCCGACCGAACCCTCCTGTCCGGGTGTGCCCAGAAAATCGACAATCGCGATCTTCAGGGGATCGACGGTCCCCCTGTCGATGTCGATCTCGAGCGCCGCATGGGCGACACCGAACGGAAGCGCCAATGCAAATACGAATGCGAGCGAACGTGCCGCAACGAAACGGACGGCCCTTGCCCAGAGCAAGGCACGGTCAGCATTGCGAGATTCATACATCGCGGTTTCTCCTGAAAAAGGAACGTTCATTCAGCGTCTCGTCGTTTCGTCAATGGTCACCGACGGTCGTCTCCGCCCTGCTTGCGCTGGCGTCACATCATTCCGCTCAAATTGAAGTTCAGAGTCATCTCACGCCAGTTCTGGTACTTGTTGAGCGGCAGAAAAGCATAGGGCGCGCATTGCAATACCGCGCCGACGGCACGTTCGGCGAGCACCCGCGAACCGGCACCGCCTCCGGAGCGCACAACCTGCGGACGCCCGACGACCGAACCGTCCTGGTTGAAATTGGCGCGCACAGTCGCAAAAAGCTTGTCGGCATCCGCGCCGCCAACGAGATCTCCCACATTATAGCAGCGCGACACGGCTTGCCGCACGGCATCCTTCTCGCTGAGCGAGATTTGCAATGTCGGGTCGTCCGTATAGTCCGCCGTCACACTCTCCTCAACCTTCGGCGCAGGCTGCGGCTTGGCTGCCGCCTCAGGTGCCTTGTTGAGCAGGGCCGCAATTTGCGTCGGATCGAATTTGCGCTCCGGCGGCTTCGGCGGCGCCGGCTTCTCGACCTTCTTCTCAACAGGCTTCGGCGGCTCTTTCTTTTCCACGATCTTTTCCGGCAGAGGCTCCGGTTCCTGCTCAGGGGGCGGCGGCGGCGCGGGCGGCGGCGGCGCGGGCGGCGCATCGGCCTTCGGCCGCTCGATCTCCTTCGGTGGCTCAGGCTCGTCGACCGGCGGCTTTTCGACCTTCGGAAGACGCTTGAGGTTTGTCAGCTCATCCACAGTAATGATGTCAACAGGAAGCGCGCGCGTCTCCACCGTGGGCAATTCCTCGGGGGACGGAAGGGTCGCCAGCGCGATTGCCACTACAAGGCCATGCGCAGCAACCGAAAAGAATACCGAATTGCGCATTCTCGCCGTTTATCTCTCACCGGCTCCGCGCGCCGGCTTGGTTTCAGACTCCGTAACAAGAGCAACGCGGGAAAATCCAGACGAACTGATGACGCCCATAACCTTCATCACCTCCCCATAGGGAAGCGAACCGTCGGCGCGCACAAAAATGCGCTGCTCATATCCGTTCTCCGCAATGGCCAGAAGCTGCGGCACCATGGCGTCGATCTCGGTCGGCGTCTCCTGCACAAAGATCGCGCCACTGCCATTGAGCGTGATCGTCAACGGTTCATTGTCGCCCGAAATTGGCGCCGCCTGCGTTTTCGGCAAATCCACCGGTACGCCGACGGTCAATAACGGTGCCGCGACCATGAACACGATCAGCAACACCAGCATGACGTCGACAACCGGCGTCACGTTGATCTCGGCCATCGGCGCTCTGGCAAAACGGCCGCGCCGCGCGCTCTTGTTGCCAACCGACATGCCCATGGCTCAGCCTCGCTCGTCGAGCTGCCGCGACAGGATCGCGGAAAACTCGTCGGCAAAGCTCTCCAGGCGGCCGCCAATGCGCGACACCTGATTGGAGAAGCGATTGTAGAAAATAACGGCCGGAATGGCGGCCAGCAGACCAAGCGCCGTCGCAAAAAGCGCTTCGGCGATGCCCGGCGCCACAACGGCAAGATTTGTATCGCGGCTGATCGCAATCGACTGGAAGGCATTCATGATGCCCCAGACGGTGCCGAAGAGGCCGATAAAAGGCGCCGTCGCGCCGACGGTCGCCAGAAACAGAAGCCGGCCTTCGAGATTCACCATCTCGCGACTGATCGTCACCTGCATGACCTTGTCGACACGTTCCTTGAGGCCGATGAACGAACTTGCGGCAATATCTTGCGAACGGCGCCATTCACGCATCGCGGCGATGAAAAGCACGGAGAACGGATGCTGCGGGCGATGCCCCATTTCCTGATAGAGGTCGTCGAGCGATCGACCCGACCAGAAGATACGCTCGAACTGATTGGCGCGCCGCTCGATGCGGGCAAACCGCCACCACTTGTCGAAAATGATCGCCCACGACCAGATCGAGGCGAAGAGAAGGCCCAGCATCACGAGCTTGACGACGATGTCGGCCCGCAGGAACAGTCCCCACATGGAGAAGTCCATGGCGGCGGCATCGACCGTCGTCTCGGTGATGATCTGGGCGGTGGTGACGGGATCCATCGGATTGCCTCTCCGTGCTAGCGAACTCGATGCAGGAAGCGGCACATCGCAGACGCGGCATCCGCATCCGGGCATCTATGCCCGCCGCGCCTCGCCGTTGAATGTGTGCCCCCGAATTGAGGCCGAAGTTAGTCTGTCAATTATGTCATTACCGTGGCGCGTTTCCGGATTACGACTGCCCCCTCAAGAGGTTAGCGGCGCGGTGTTGCGGGGCGACAACATCTTGGGCAGGTAACTATTACAGTCAGGTTTAATTGTCGTCGGCGGCAACAAACGGCGCCAGTGCCTGTTGTACTTGAGCCGGCAGGCGGCGGGGCCGGCCACCGCCATCGAGACAGGCCGCGACGACCCGCGCCCGCCAGATCGGCTCCGGTTCAGCACCTTCTAAAAATCGCAAGATCGTCTGTTCGGCCTCGATTCTCGCGCCGCTGGCCCGTACATATCGGGTCCGCACCTCAAGCCGGTCATCAATGCGCGCCGGTCTCAGAAAGTCGATTTCCATACGATAAACTGCGAAGGCTAGTGGCTCCGCACCATCAAAAAGGCTGGCATGGTGAACACCCGCAAGCCGAAGAAAATCGGATCGGCCGCGCTCGGCAAAGCGCAGATAGTTGGCGTGGTAGACAATGCCCGAAAAATCCGTGTCCTCGTAGTAGACCCGGACAGGCAGGCGATGCGTCTGGCCGTCGATCCGGCCGGCGAGGTCTGGCCACTCGCTTGTCATTTGCCGCCACCGTTCTCGCCGCTGTCGAAAAATGCCCCCTGCCCCACCGGCCCGGACGGCGGTGCAATGCCGAGATGAGCGAACGCGGCTGCCGTCAGCATCCGGCCGCGGGGTGTCCGGTTCACCAATGCCTGCTGGATGAGATAGGGCTCGATGATTTCCTCAATGGCGTCGCGCGGTTCGGAAAGCGCGGCGGCAATCGTCTCGACTCCGACAGGCCCGCCCGAAAAACCGACGGCAATGCAACGGAGATAACGGTGATCGAGAGCATCAAGCCCCAGCTCATCGACTTCGAGGCGTCGTAATGCCTTGTCGGCCGCTTTCGCGTCGATGGACGCAACCCCTTCGACAGCGGCGAAGTCGCGGACCCGGCGCAGGAGCCGGCCGGCGATACGCGGCGTCCCGCGCGCACGGCGCGCGACCTCATGTGCACCGTCGGACGTCATTTCGATGCCCAGCACGCCGGCGCCACGTCGTACAATGCTTTCAAGCTCGGATATCTCGTAGAAATTCAGCCGCACCGGAATACCGAAGCGGTCGCGCAACGGTGTCGTCAAAAGCCCGGTACGCGTCGTTGCGCCGATCAGCGTGAACGGCGCCAGTTCAATCCGGACAGAGCGCGCGCCGGGACCTTCGCCAATGATCAGATCGAGTTGAAAATCCTCCATTGCCGGATAGAGGATTTCCTCTACGGCGGGCGCCAGCCGGTGGATTTCATCGATGAACAAGACATCGCGAGGTTCAAGGTTGGTGAGGAGCGCGGCGAGATCGCCGGCCTTGGAGATGACCGGCCCTGATGTCGCCCGGAAATTGACGCCAAGTTCGCGCGCCACGATCTGCGCCAGCGTTGTCTTGCCGAGGCCCGGCGGGCCGGCAAAGAGCACATGGTCGAGCGCCTCGCCGCGCGCCCGCGCTGCTTCGATGAACACCGAGAGGTTCTCTCTGGCGCGTGCCTGCCCGACGAAATCGGCGAGCACTTGCGGTCGGAGTGAGCGCTCAAGCTCATCTTCCTGCCGTTTGGCCGCGCCAAGAATGCGTTCCGTCATCGCGCCAGTTCCTTGAGACCCTGCCGGATCAACGCTTCGGCACTTGCATCCTCGTCAAGGCGGCGCGCCGCCGACGAAACCGCACCAGCCGCCTGCGCTTGCGGATAGCCCAGATTGACGAGCGCCGACACCGCATCACGCATCGGTTCGGAGGCAGACGCTACATCGCCGCCAGCACCGTTGAGAACAGCGGCAAGTCCCGTCCCCGCCGGCGTCTTGTCCTTCAACTCGGCCACGATACGCGCCGCGACCTTTGGACCGACCCCCGGCGCGGCCGACACCGCCTTCTTGTCGTCCAGCGCAATCGCGCGCACAAGGTCGGCGGGGGTCAGCGCCCCAAGAACACCAAGCGCAACGCGCGTCCCCACACCTTGCACGCCCAGCAACAGCCGGAACCATTCACGTTCGTCGTCAGTTGAGAATCCAATCAGGCGGATGGCCTCGTCACTCATCTTGGTCTCAATGGAGAGCGTCAAGGGACCACCGCGCGCCGGCAACGTGGAGAGCGTCCGCCGCGAACAGGTGACATGATAGCCGACACCACCAACGTCGATGACGACCCAGTCCTCGCCCGTCGAGTCGACAATGCCTTTGAGTTTGCCGATCATCGAGACGCTCCGGCTCGCAGAAGTGCCGCCGCAATACGCTCGTCGGCGCCACCCGAATGCGCATGGCATATGGCGATCGCAAGCGCATCGGCGGCATGTTCGGTGTTCGGCTTCGCGCCGGAAAGAAGCATCTCGACCATTAGTGCAATCTGCATTTTTGAGGCATGGCCGGCGCCGACCACCGATTTTTTGATCCGGTTTGGCGCATATTCGGCGACCGGCAGCCCGGCCCGAGCGACGACCAGAAGCGCAATGGCCCGAGCCTGGCCAAGCTTCAGTGCCGCCGCCGCATCGCGCGCCACAAACGCCTGTTCAACTGCCGCCGCAGTTGGCGCATGGTGAACAAGCACATCCAGCAGACCTGTCTCAATCTCGACCAGCCGCTGCGCCAGCGACGATCTGGCATTTGAAACGATGGTGCCATTGGCAAGGTGGACGAGCCGAGATCCGGCAACTTCGATCACGCCCCAGCCGGTTGCGCCGAGGCCCGGATCGATACCGAGGATTCTGAGCGATGCCGACATAGGCGGCTGTCCTCCAAACAGACAAGCAGCGAGCGTCTGCCGGGTTCATATCCGCGACGGGAGCAGGAATGAATGCCTTGAACCAATCCCGGGGGACGACTTAGGCCGACATCTTCTCCAGCACCGAATCGGACATCTCGAAGTTCGCATAAACCTGCTGCACATCGTCGTTGTCGTCCAGCGCTTCGAGCATCTTCAGCACCGTCTCGGCCTTCTCATCGTCAAGACCTATGGTGTTTTGCGGTTTCCAGACAATCCGGGCAGAGCGCGGTTCGCCAAACCGAACCTCAAGGGCCTTCGCGACCTCGTGCAGTGCATCGGGGGCACTGTAGAGTTCATGGGCGTCGTCGCTCGACTGACAATCGTCGGCGCCAGCGTCGATAGCCGCCTCGATCATGTCGTCGGCGCTGGCAACGCCGGCTGGATATTCAATCAGGCCGAGCCGGTCGAACATGAAGGACACCGAGCCGGTTTCGCCGAGATTGCCACCGTTTTTGGTAAAAATCGCCCGCACCTCACCGGCCGTCCGGTTGCGGTTGTCGGTCAGGGTTTCGACAATCACGCCGATGCCGCCCGGCCCGAACCCCTCGTACCGGACTTCTTCATAGTTTTCGCCGCCCTGATCGGTACTGCGCTTGATGGCGCGCTCGATATTGTCCTTGGGCATGTTCTCGGCGCGCGCCGCCTGAATGGCAGCCCGCAACCGCGGGTTGTACTCAGGATCCGGCAAGCCCATTTTGGCCGCCACGGTGATTTCCTTGGCAAGCTTGGCGAACATCTTGGCGCGCTTTTTGTCCTGCGCGCCCTTGCGATACATGATGTTCTTGAATTGTGAATGGCCGGCCATTCGGTCTCCCAATATCCGTCGATGCAAGCGGGATTTCGGCGCACTTATAGAAGCCGCCTCGATCAAAATCCACTGCCCGTCCAAATGATAAAATACACTAAAAAATTGTTTTTTATTGCATCCGGCATCTGAGTGCATTTGGCGCTGTGGGTACCATCGCAAACGCCCGGGCTGCGGATACCAGGGCCGCTCATCCCGGCCCCACCTGATGGCTCAATCCGTGCTCGGCGCCACGGGGCATGCAGCAGCCGCGACTTTCGGTCGGACGCACATGGCCACCGGACAGCGCATGATTACATGGAAATTGGCGCTGGCACGCTTGTCGTTGTTGGCCAGGACGACCCACATCTTTGTCACATCTCCGGCACGACGGAACGAAGACGGCCGCCAATGCGAACCGGGTCAACCCGACGCGCAAGACCCGTCGCCGCATCGGTCTCGACAAATACACCGCACAACGTCGCAGGCCCCAGCGCGGGCTGAAACCGTCCGCTCGGAATCTTCGTAACAAACCGGTTGAGCGGCTCGTCTTTTTCCATTCCGATGACCGAATTGTAATCACCGCACATGCCGGCATCCGTCTGATAAGCCGTCCCACCGGGAAGTATCTGCGCATCGGCAGTCGGCACATGGCTATGCGTCCCGACAACGAGCGATGCGCGGCCATCGCAGAAATGTGCCATCGCCATCTTCTCCGACGTGGCCTCGGCATGAATGTCGATCACAATCGCATCCGCTGCTTGCCCCAGCGGGCAAGCCTCAAGCTCCCGATCGACCGCCGCAAACGGACAATCAAGAGACTCCATGAAGACGCGCCCGAGCGCATTCACAACCAGTACGCGTGCGCCCGACGGGCTCTCAACGAGAGTCGCACCGCGACCAGGCGTGCCAGCAGGATAGTTGACCGGACGGATCAGGCGCGGTTCCCGCTCGATATGCACAAGCGCTTCGCGTTGGTCCCAGGAGTGATTGCCGAGCGTGATGACGTCTGCGCCGGCATCGAAAAACTCGTCGCAAATCGCACCGGTGATTCCAAACCCACCGGCGGCGTTCTCGCCATTGACGATCACAAAATCAAGTTGCAGATCGCGGCGCAGCTTCGGCAATTCGGCGACCAGCACATCGCGGCCGCTGCGGCCGACAATATCGCCAAGAAAAAGAAACCTCATTCTCACACTCCGGAAGACGCGACAGCAAAAGCCCGCGCGCCCGCTTCGGTCACAATCCAGTCAAGTCGGGCATCGAATTCCTCTTCCGGCAACTCATCTGCCTCTTGCGCGGAAAAGGCAATGCCGACCGCAACAACGCCTGATTTCTGCTGCCGGAGCACTGCAAGCGTGCGGTCGTAATAACCGCCACCATATCCGATACGCCGGCCCACCCGGTCGAATGCCAGAAGCGGCACGAGCACGAGGTCGGGCCAGCACTCAGGCGCACCGACATTGGGCTCCCTTGTACCGTGGGCCCCCGCGATAAGCGCATCGCCAGGCTTCCATCGGAGAAACGCAAGCGGCTCGGCCTTTCGCACAACACGCGGCAACGCGCATACATGGCCCTTCGCCGAAGCGCGCGCGAGCAGTTCAGCAGGGTCGGCCTCGCTCCCGATTGCCGCATAGCCCGCGATACAGGCATCAGATCGCATGGGAACCGAGTCAAAAAAATGGTCGGCAAGGCGAGACGCAATGCCTGAACCTGCCTTGGCGCATGCCGCATCCCGTCGCAGAACCGCCGCAGCACGGGCCGCCTGCTTTGCCGCATTCATGGCGCCGACCCCGGAAAATGTCGGAAAGGTGGGGCCACCTTGGCCGTTGGAACTTCGTTCCCCGGAGACCTACTAACGTAGGTGGGCGCCGTATGAAGAAGACCACGGTCTCCCTCAGGGACAGCTCCCTTGAGGACCGTAAGGCCCCGAGAGTATGTGTTCCTGACGTACCAGGCAGCACCCGGCTCTATTCTATCGGCCTTCAAGGCCCCCCGGGTCAAGCACGCAGCGTCACGACCGAACGGGGCGAGGTTCACGCCGCCTCAATGCGCTTGGCAAGATCCTCGATACGGCGCGCCGCCTGGTCAAGCACATCGGCAAGCGCATCCTCCGCCTCTTGTGACCGGTCCAGCGCCGACATGCGGGCTCCGGAGAGATTTTCGATTTCCTGATCGAGCAGTTTCGCCTTTTGCAGCGCTTCCGACAGCTCGTCGGTAATCAGCAACCCTGCCATCAAAAGCAGACGGGCGTCGCCAACCTGCCCGACCTCCTGCGCCAATGCCGTCATGTGCTTGTTCATGTAGGCCGCAAGTTCGCGGACGTGATCTTCTTCGCCATCGCCACAGGCCACCGTATAGGTGCGATCGTTCAGCGAAACCTTGACCTGCCCCATCGAAATCCCCTTGAAACGTCGCGTTTCAGGCCTCGGCCAGCACCTCGCGGATGCCTTCTATGGCGTCCGCCAGTGTTTCCGACGCCCGTTCATTGAGCTCATTGAGTCGCCGCGCTTCCGACCGCATCTGATCGAGCTCTTCGGCAAGGCCGGCCCTGTCTTCCTTCAGCGTATCGACTTCTTCCTGCAAGCGCTTTGCCGCCTGTGCGCGCACGACTTGCCGGTTGATCGTCGCTTCCAGCTTGTCGGCAGCGCTTGAGAAGCGCTCCATTGCCGAATCGAGTTTGGTCATGCTTTTGTCCGGCTTCGAGGCGCCATGCGGCCTCGCCGCACAAGATAGGCGCGGCAGGGAAACGAGGTCAACGGCAGCCCCGCGAATAGCAGCCCAGGCCATATGTGAAAAAGCAGAGGGATGGGCCTGAAAACCACCACTGGAACGCCCATTTCCGGCATTGACTCAACGGGGTCCCGTGGTCATTGTGGCGCCGCTCTCGGGAGGGCCCGATCCGAGCCAGACCTGCGGTTCTTGAAGCCCGCGACCTCCATGCCCGCTCAGGCCCGCCTGGGCTACAGAGTGACAAATGACACCAACTGAAAAATCCGCCCTCGCCAGGAAGGCGGAAGCCTCAGCCGGAAAGACACCGGCAGCTTCCCATCAGTCCCTCGCCAATGCCATTCGCGC
>JAUXOE010000230.1 GCA_030682415.1 Parvibaculum sp. | reverse complement strand
TCGCGATGCGGCCGCGTCACCTCATCGAGCAGCGCCTTCAGCGGCAGGCGCGAATAGATCGCGTCGCCATCTTCGGGCCGGCGCGACAGGCGCGAGAGAATTTCCTTGCAGCGTTCGGCCTGGCTGTTGAGGAGCGCCAGATCTTCCTTCATTTCCGCCTCGCTCATGCCGCCGCGCATCAACTCCTTCGAAACCAGCGAAATCGTGCCGAGCGGCGTGCCGAGTTCATGAGCGGCAGCCGCCGCCAGCCCGTCCAGCGCCGACAGGCGTTGCGCGCGCGCCAGCACCGCTTGCGTCGCCGAGAGCGCCGCCGACATGCGGCGCGATTCCTGCGAGATGCACCAGGCATAGGCGGCGATAAAACCGAGGCCGAGCAGCAGCGCGATCCAGTGACCGGTGACGAAGAGCGGCGGCAGGCCGACCTCCTCGCCCGGATACCAGGGCAGCGGCAAATGAAACCAGGCCAGCAACGTCACATAGATGAAGGCCTGCACCAGCAGCAGACCGGTCGAGCGCAGCGACAATGTCGTCGCCGAAATCGTCACCGGCGCCATGAACAGCAGCGCGAAGGGATTTTGCAAACCCCCGGTCAGGAACAAGAGCACCGCAAGCTGCGCCAGGTCGATGGCGAAATAGACCGCCGCCTGCCATTCGGGCAGGCGCATCGTCGAGCGGTAGCGCAGGGTGAGAAAGACATTGAGCCAGGCGGACGCCGCGATCACCGCGAGGCAGAGCCCCAGCGGCAACGGAAAATCCATCACCAGATTGGCAAACAGCACGGCGGTCAGCTGACCGGCGATGGCCAGCCAGCGCAGGATGACCAGCGTCTGCAGGCGCACGCGGCCGCTTGCATCGCCCGCCGTCGGTCCGATGCGGCCGGCCAGGAAATCCCGGCGCAGCCAGCGCATGCTGCCTCTATCCTCGATCGTCGTCATGAAATGCCGCCCTGGTTTTGTCCGACGGCTATTCTAGCGCGGCTTTCGCGGGGCGGGGATAAGTTCGATGCTGGCGCCTCTCGGCGCCCTCAGGCGTTGGACGGCCAGCCGGTCAGCGGGCGGCTTTCGCCGATGGCCATGATCCAGGCATCGACGGCCGCATAGCCGGCGGCGTCGGCGGCCTTGATAAAACGCTCCGGCGGCTCGAAGGGCGGCTCGACCGTCAGCAGCACCGTTCCCCAATGCATGCCGACAATGCGCTGTGCCTTGAGATCGCGGCCCATCTGCACCGCTTCCTCGGGCGTTGCATGGGAGGCCTTCATCATCGCGCGCGGTTCATAGGCGCCGATGCCGAGCAGCGCGGTGTCGAAGGGACCGTATTGCTCGCCGATCTCGCTGAAGACGGGGCCATAGCCCGAATCGCCGCCGAAAAACAGATGATGGCCTTCGCTCTTCAGCGCGAAGCCCGCCCAGAGCGTCCGGTTGGTGTCGAAGCCCGAGCGCCGCGACCAATGCACCACCGGCAATGCCGTCGCCGTCACGCCGCCCATCTCGTGGCTCTCGTGCCAGTCGAGTTCGACGACATTGTGGAAGCCGCGGTTACGCAGAAAGCCGCCGAGATTCAGCGGCACGACGACCGTCATGCTCTCCTTGCCGGCCAGCCGCGCCAGCGCGCGTTCGTCGAGATGATCGTAGTGATTGTGACTGATGACCAGAAGATCGATCGGCGGCAACGCCGAGACCGAGACGCCCGACTTGACGAACCGGCGGGGCCCAAGCCCGGCAGGGCCGGCATAGGTGGTGAGATAGGGATCGGTCAGCACCGTCAGCCCGCCGATGCGGATCAGGAACGAGGCATGGCCGAGCCAGGTGATGAAATCGCCGCCGCTCTCGATATGCGTCTCGAGCGCGCGCAGCGCCTCGACGCGCGGCACGACATGGCCGTCGGGCACCACGACATTGCGGCCGCTCATCTTCAGCATTTCGAGAAAGAAGGGCGCCGCCGTCTTCAGGCGCGCGAGAGAGCGCGCCGGGCTGCCCTTGGGATTGCGGAAGGTGCCGTCCGGCAGATGATGCCAGGGCTTGTCGCCGGCGGCCTTGCGCTCGTCACGCGGCTGCATGGCCGTGCGCATTTGCTGACCGCGCGAAGCAAGCTTCGCCCGGACACCAGATCCCGATTTTGCGGGCGATTTCGGTGGCGGTCTGCGATCGGTCATATCAGCTATAGAGATAGGGCGCGGGCGCGCCTCGAACAAGATGCGCCGCCTTGCGCCCGCTCCACGGCGCCATCAATAACCGCCGGCCTCGCGCAGCAGAGCGGCAATTTCCCGATAATGGTTTTCTTCCGCCAGATTGAGCGCCGTGCGGCCGGTCAGGTCGGTTTCGCCGAGATAGGCATTGTGCCGGATCAGGGCTTCGACAAAGGCCGCATTGCGCGCCCGCGTCGCGATCAGCAAGGGGGCGTCGCGGTTGGGGCCGAGGCGGTTCGGATCGGCACCGCCGCTCAGCAGCAGCTCGGCGATATCGGCACGGCCGACCACGGCGGCCATGGTCAGCGGCGTCGAGCCGTCGGGCGCGCGCCGGTTGGGATCGGCACCCTTTTCCAGCAGCAGCTGGACCACCGCCACATGACCGCTGCCAACGGCGAGGATCAGCATCGGAATTCCGTCGCGGCCCGATTCGTTGGGCGTGATGCCCTTCATCAGGTCCGCACGCAGCTTTTCGATATCGCCGGTGCGGGCGGCGTGGACGGTGTCGTTATCGACCATGTAGTTGGTCGGCCCGCCCGGCGGCACGGCAATGGCCTCCGGCGCGGCGGCCAAGGCCAGCGGCGCGGCCAGCGACAGCGCCACAGCCAGCCGGAATGACCGGTTCCTTGCGATACGTGTCATTTTGTCGCCCCAACGTCCTTTTGTCCGGCGCCATCGTTTCGCGGCGGCGCCATTTGGCGGTAAACAGAAGCCCCGGACCGGCGCCTCACCGGAGGCGCCATTCCTTTTTTGTGATTATAGTCCATAGCTTCCGCCGCGTCCGCTTTTCAAGTCGTCCCGGCCGGATCGCCTCAACTGGAGAGCCCGCATGACACGGAACGGCATCATCGCGCTTGTGGCCGGGGTCGCGGTGGCGGTTCTCGCCGGCCTCTGGATTTCCAGCTTCGTCATATCGGCGGTCGAGACCCGCGACCGGCAGGCGGCGGGCGGCGCCCGCGTCGGCGGGCCCTTCACGCTGGTTAACGAGCAGGGCGAGAGCGTCACCGAAGCCGATTTCCGCGGCCGCTTCATGCTGATCTATTTCGGCTTCACCTTCTGTCCCGATGTCTGCCCGACCGAGCTGCAGGTGATGGCGAGCGCCATCGAGGCGCTGGGCCCGGAGGCCGAAAAGATCACGCCGGTCTTCATTACCATCGATCCCGAGCGCGACACGCCGGAAGTCATGGCGCGCTACGTCACGCTCTTCCATCCGCGCCTGACCGGCCTCACCGGCAGCCCCGAACAGATCGCGGCAGCGGCGAAGGCCTGGCATGTCTTCTACCGCAAGGTCGCCGACGAAAGTTCGAACGAGGACTACACGATGGATCATTCCTCCATCGTCTTCCTGATGGGCCCCGAGGGCGAATATCTCAAACTCTTCGGTCCCGGCACCGGCCCGGACAAGATGGCCGAAGACATCGCGGCGTTGATGTAAGTCCCGTCAGGAACGCTGTCCCATTCATCCGTGTCTTGACGGTTTTTGCAAGGCCGCCTATGTTCCGCTCATGGATCGCAACGCGCATATCTCTTTCGGCCGCAAGCTTGGCCTTGAACTCGCTCTTCGGGGCGCGCTTCTCTGCGCTTGAGCGCAGAAAACAGATCCACCTCACCCACAGATGCCTGAATTTCCCTTTGCGCCGCGCGAGCGACACGCCAACAGTGCTGTGCGCCGTCCGTTGAAGATGCGAGAGCTGTCATGTTGAAGAACCCCGCCGTCAAATACCGCGCCTTCCAGCCGATCGACCTGCCCGACCGGCAATGGCCGTCGAAAACCATCACCAAGCCGCCGATCTGGATGAGCACCGATCTCCGGGACGGCAATCAGGCGCTCTTCGAGCCGATGAATGCGGAACGCAAGCTCCGCATGTTCGAACTGCTGGTGAAGATCGGCTTCAAGGAAATCGAAGCGGGCTTCCCGTCGGCGTCGGACACCGATTTCGGTTTCATCCGCAAGCTGATCGAAGAGGGCCGCGTGCCCGACGATGTGCGTATCGAGGTGCTGACGCAAGCGCGGCCGGAACTGATCGCGCGCACGATGGAATCGTTGCGCGGTGCCAAAAACGCCATCGTCCATGTCTATAACGCCACCGCGCCGAATTTCCGTGAGGTGGTGTTCAATCAGGGCAAGCAGGGCGTCAAGGCGATTGCCACCGAAAGCGCGCATCAGATCAAGGAGATTGCGGCGACGCAGCCCTCGACCAACTGGACCTTCCAGTACAGTCCGGAAGTCTTTTCGGGCACCGAACTCGACTTCGCCAAGGAAGTCGTCGACGCGGTGACCAAGGTCTGGGAGGCGGGGCCCGACAACAAGGTCGTCATCAACCTGCCGGCGACCGTCGAAATGGCGACGCCCAACATCTATGCCGACCAGATCGAATGGATGCATCGCAATCTCGAACGGCGCGACGGCATTGTCCTGTCGTTGCATCCGCATAATGACCGCGGCACGGCGGTCGCGGCCGCCGAGCTCGGCGTGATGGCCGGCGCCGACCGCGTCGAGGGCTGTCTGTTCGGCAATGGCGAGCGCACCGGCAATGTCGATCTCGTCACGCTGGCGCTCAATCTCTATAGCCAGGGCATTCATCCGGGTCTGGATTTCTCGCAGATCAACGAAATCGCGCGCACATCCGAATATTGCACGCAACTGCCGATCCATCCGCGCCACCCTTACGTGGGCGATCTGGTGTTCACCGCCTTTTCAGGCTCGCATCAGGACGCGATCAAGAAGGGTTTCGGCGCGCGCAAGGAAGGCGACATCTGGGAAGTGCCCTATCTGCCGGTCGATCCGAAAGATCTCGGGCGCAGCTATGAATCGATCATTCGCGTCAACAGCCAGTCGGGCAAGGGCGGCGTCTCCTATCTTCTCGAAGCCGAATACGATCTGAAGCTGCCGCGCCGGCTGCAGGTCGAGTTCAGTTCGGCCGTCCAGAAGGTGACCGACGATACCGGCAAGGAAGTGACGGCGGCCGATATCTGGCGGATTTTCGAGGCCGAGTATCTGACGATTGTCGAGCCCATCGAGTATCGCAGCCATTCGCTCTTCGACGAAGGCGGCAAGCAGGGCGTGAAGCTCCGTGTACGCCGTTTCGGCCAGGATGAGGAGCTTGTCGGCTTCGGCAACGGTCCGATCGATGCGCTGGTCGATGCGCTGAAGCTCGGCGTCCAGCTCCGCCATTTCGAGGAGCACTCGATCGGCTCGGGCTCGGACGCCAAGGCGGTCGCCTTCATCGAGGTCGCCGATCCCGCCGGCGCCGGCGATATTTTCGGCGTCGGTATCGATCCCAACATCATCACCGCCTCTTTCCGGGCGCTGATCGGCGGGGCGAATCGCGCCGCCAGGCGGGTGCCGGAAGGCGAGCGGCGACGCTTTTGCGGTCTCGCCGACTGACGTGACGGCCCGTTTCGGCCTCAAGCGGGGATAAGGGCGGGGACAAGTGGTCTGTCAACTTGTCTCCGCTACCCTGTCAGGGGGGTCGCCCGACGGTTGCCTGCCCTTTTGTGACAGTTTTATGACAGTTTCGTGACAGAGGGGGGTCCGCTGCCGTTTTCCGCTGTCAAAAAAGCTCTTGGAGGCCTCCGTGCAAGCGCCTAGAGTTGATGCTGCGCCGCAACATAAGGGGCGCGCGGGAGGCCGTTCGCTGCGAGGTACTGCGTGCTTTATCACATCTACGAAATGAACCATGCGGCCGTCGCGCCGCTGCGTGCCGCCGCCGAGGTCGGCCTCTGGGCGCTGCGTCACCCGCTCAATCCCTTCGCCGAAACAGTTGCCGGCAAGACGCTTGCCGCGGCACTCGACGTTTTCGAAACGACGACGCGGCGCTATGGCAAACCGAAATTCAACCTTCACGAAACGGAGATCGGCGGCAAGCCGGTGCCGGTCGTCGAGAAGATCGTCTGGGAACGTCCCTTCTGCGATCTCGTGCATTTCGAGCGCGAAGCGTCGGCGATGACGGATGTCGCGCCGCAGCCAAAACTGCTGATCGTCGCGCCGTTGTCCGGCCATTACGCGACGCTGTTGCGCGGTACGGTCGAAGCGATGCTGCCCCATTGCGAGGTTTATATCACCGACTGGGTCGACGCCCGAAAAGTGCCTCTGGCAGAAGGATCTTTCGATCTCGACGATTATGTCGACTACGTGATCGACATGTGCCACCTGCTCGGGCCCGATGTGCATCTGCTGGCCGTCTGCCAACCGTCGGTGCCGGTTTTCGCCGCCGTCGCCGCCATGCACGACAATGACGATCCTTGCGTGCCGCTCAGCATGACGTTGATGGGCGGGCCGATCGACACGCGCGAAAGTCCGACCGAGGTCAATCGTCTCGCGACCGAGCGCGGCACCGAATGGTACGAACGCAATGTCGTGATGACGGTGCCCTGGCCGCATCCGGGCGTCATGCGCCGCGTCTATCCGGGCTTCGTGCAATTGTCGGGCTTCATGGCCATGAATCTCGACCGGCACATGGATGCCCATTGGGATTATTTCGATCACATGGTCGAGGGCGACGGCGACTCGGCCGAAAAGCACCGTGAGTTTTATGACGAATATCTGTCGGTCATGGACATGACGAAGGAGTTCTACCTTCAGACCGTCGACGAAGTTTTCGTCAAGCATTCGCTGCCCAAGGGCGAGTTGACCCATCGCGGCCGCAAGGTCCGGCCAGCGGCAATCACCCGCACGGCCTTGATGACCGTCGAAGGTGAGAAGGACGACATTTCCGGCGTCGGGCAAACGAAGGCGGCGCACAAGCTTTGTACCGCCCTGCCCGCGTCGATGAAGACCCATTGGGAACAGCCGGGCGTCGGCCATTACGGCGTCTTCAACGGCTCGCGCTGGAAAAACGAAATCGCGCCGCGGGTGCGCGACTTCATTGCCGCCCACACGAAGCACCCGGCCAAGAGCTAAAGCGTCCGCGCGAAAATCCTGGCTTCGTCCTGAAAGGCCTTGAACTCGAGCGCGTTACCGGCCGGGTCGCGGAAAAACATCGTCGCCTGCTCGCCGGCCTCGCCCTCGAAACGGATATGCGGTTCGACGACGAACGGAACGCCGGCCGCGCGCAGGCGGTCGGCGAGGTCGTGCCAGTCCCGCCAGTCGAGGATCAGCCCGAAATGGGGCACCGGCACGTCGTCGCCGTCGACCTCATTGGAAGCAACGTCGGCGCGCGCGCGTCGCGGCGCCAGGTGAGCGACGACCTGGTGGCCATGGAGGTCAAAGTCGACCCAGGTATCGGAAGAGCGCCCTTCCGGGCAGCCAAGCAGCCCACCGTAAAATTCCCGGGCCCTGGCGAGATCATCGACCGCGAAAGCGAAATGAAATCGTGGCATCCTTGACATGATTCGAGCCTATCTTATTTGTCGTCAAACGAGAACAATCAGACCGCCGTCATCGCGCCGCCGGGCACCCCGGAGGGCATTGGGTTCAACCATATTATGAACAAGCCGCTGAAGCCCGCCTCGCTCCATTTCGACTATCTTCAGATCGAGGGGCGCACGGTCCCAATCACTGTGCGCCATAACCCGCGCGCCAAGCGCATGATCGTCCGCGTTGATCTTGCCGCCGGGTCGGTGCAGGTCACCGCGCCGTCGCGGCGCGGCCTCGGCAAGGCGCTTCTCTTTGCCCGCGAGCAACGCGAGTGGATTGCCGAAAGACTGCATCAGGTTCCGACGCCCGTGCCCTTCCGAAACGGAGCGCGTATTCCCTATCGTGGCAAAGAGCATATCGTGCGTTACGTCGGCGTGCGGCGCGACGATGCACTGGAGCGCGGCCCGGTCTGGCGGGTTCGCAGCGCCGATACGGGCGGCGTGCCCGAGATTCGCGTGACCGGCCATCCCGATTTCGTGCAACGCCGGGTGACCGACTGGTTGAGGGCCAAAGCGCGCGACGAGCTCAACGAGCAGGCTCTGTTCTATGCCGACCTCTTCGATGTGCGCCCGTCGCGCATCACCGTGCGTGATACGACGACACGCTGGGGTTCCTGTTCGCCGACGCGGGCGCTTTCCTTTTCGTGGCGGCTGATCCTGGCACCGTCCTATGTGCTGGACTATGTGACCGCCCATGAGGTCGCGCATATTAGGCACATGAATCACGGGCCGCGGTTCTGGAGCCTCGTTGCGGAAGCAATCCCGAACTATGAGGTGGCCAAACGCTGGCTGGAGGTCAACGGCCCCGGTCTTCACCGCTATGGCGCCGACCCGCTCGGCATTTTTTCCGGTCGATGAGGCTTTCGCCGGGTACGGCAGCCTTCACGGTCTTTCTCGGCGCGTTGACGGCGGTCGGTCCATTGTCGACCGACATGTATCTGCCGTCGCTACCGGCAATTGCGCTGGCCTTCGCGGCCGATACCGGCGCGACGCAACTCACGCTCAGCGTTCATCTGATCGGCTTTGCCGGCTCTCAACTCTTCTATGGGCCGATGGCCGACCGCTACGGGCGGCGGCCGGTTCTGCTTGCCGGCTTCAGTCTTTACGTCGCCGGCTGCTTTGTCTCGCTCTTCGTCGGCTCGATCGAGGAACTGATTGCGGCGCGGTTTTTCCAGGCGATCGGCGGCGGCGCCTCGGTGGTCCTTGCCCGGGCGATCGTTCGCGATCTCTATGAAGGACCGGCGGCCGGACAGATGCTGGCGCGCATGGCGGCGATCATGGGCATCGTGCCGGCGCTGGCGCCAATGCTCGGCGGTGTCATCGAAGCGGCTTATGGCTGGAAGATGAACTTTGTCGCCATGGGCGCTTTCGGCGCCGTTCTGGCCCTGATCGTCCTGACGAGCCTCGATGAAACCCTGCCCCCGTCGCGCCGGCAAAGCGCCGCCCCCGTTGCCATTCTCGCTCATTACCGGCGACTCATCGGCGATCGGCGCTATCTGCGCTATCTGCTGATCGCCGGCGCCTGCTTTGCGGGCCTCTTTGCCTTCATTTCAGGCTCCTCCTTCGTGTTGCAGGGGCTCTACGGCTTGTCGCCGATCGCTTATGGCATGTGCTTTGGATTGATGGCTGCCGGCTACATCGCGGGCTCGCTGACTGGCGGGCGGCTGGTGCGGCGGCTCGGTATCGACAATACGCTGAAGGTCGGCGGTGCCTTTGCCTGTCTCGGGGGGTTTTCGATGCTGGCGGGTCTGGCGAGCAGCGCCTCGCCGGTGGCGATCGTCGCGCCGGTGATCCTCTATGGCTTCGCTGTCGGGCTGACCATGCCGCAAGCCATGGCGGGTGCGTTGACGCCATTCCCCGAAATCGCCGGTACGGCTTCGGCGCTGCTGGGCTTTCTGCAAGCGGGCGCCGCCGCTGCCGTGGGCATCTATGTCGGGCACGGGGTGGGCACAAGCGCGATGCCGATGGTCGGCACGATGGCGCTGACCGGCCTTCTGACTTTCGCCGTAACGGTTTTCAGGCCGCGCGCGGGCGAGGGCTAACGCCGGTTGCCGGGGTGGCCGGGCTGCAATGTCGGCCGGCGCGGTTCGGTGCGTCCGAAGAGTCGGTCAAAAAAGCCCGGCTCCTCCCACTCATAGGCGCGGCCGGGGTCGGCGCTTGCCGGCACAGCGATGAGCGCCGGCGTTTCGGCGATGACCATGTCGGGAAGCTCTGCGATCGGCACATCGCCTTGCGTTCCCATCATGAAATCGTGCCAGATGCGTGCCGGCAGCGTTCCGCCGGTCACATTCTTCATCGGGGCGCCATTGTCGTTGCCAACCCAGACGCCGACAACAAGGTCGGCCGTATAGCCGATGAACCAGGCATCGCGGAAATCCTGACTGGTGCCGGTCTTGCCGCCGCTCGGTCGCTCACCAAGCGCCGAGTTGCGACCTGTGCCGTACACCATGACCGCCTTCAACATGTTGTTCATGGCGCCTGCCGTGCGATCGTCGATCACGCGACCGAAGCCCGAGCCGTGGCGGCGATAGAGTTCTTCGCCCGACTGCTTGTGAACCTCGGCGATGCCATGGGGAATCACGCCATGGCCGCCATTGGCAAAGGTCGCATAAGCGCCCGTCATCTCGATCAGGGTGGCACTGCCGGAACCGAGCGCCAGCGACAGGTTCGACGGCAACTCCTCCTGCAGGCCGAGACGGCGAGCGACCGAAACGACATTGCGAATGCCGACTTCATGCGCCACCTGCACGGCAACCGAATTGACCGACTTCGCCAGCGCCGTACGCAGTGTCATCTCACCTTCAAACCGGTCGGAATAGTTTGAGGGCGACCAACCGCCATAGGTGACCGGCCGGTCGACGCGCAACGTGTCCGGGCTCATGCCTTTCTCGATGGCCGCCAGATAGACGAAGGGCTTGAACGCGGAACCGGGCTGGCGTTTCGCCTGCACCGCGCGGTTGAACTGACTTTGCGCATAGGATCGTCCGCCGACCATGGCGCGCACGGCGCCGTCCGGTGTCATTGCGACGAGCGCGGCCTGGCTTGCGTTCATCGTCGCGCCGTCGCTGGCGAGAATTGCCGCAATGACACGCTCCGCCTCGCGCTGCAGGTCGGGGTCGATCGTGGTGACGACATTGACGTCCGTGTCGGGGCGTCCCGCGTAATCCGGCAGTGCTTCTGCCACCCAGTCGACGAAATAGTTGATCGAGCCGCGCGCGGCGTAGCCCTCGAGCGACGCCGGACTGACATTGGCGACATATGCTTCATCCGCCGAGATGTATCCGGCGGCGACCATGTTCTGCAGGACAATCGCGGCGCGACCCCGCGCGAGGTCAATGTCATTGGTTGGCGAGTAACGCGACGGTGCCTTCAGCAACCCGGCCAGCATCGCCGCTTCCGGCAAGGTCAGGGCACGCGCGGGTTTCCGGAAGTAACGCTCCGATGCCGCTTCAAGCCCGTAGGCGCCGCCGCCGAAATAGACCCGGTTCAGATAGAGGGTCAGAATTTCGTCTTTCGAGAAGCGCAGCTCCAGCCAGATCGCCAGCACCATTTCCTCGATCTTGCGCGAGAGCGTGCGATCGGGCTTCAGGAAAAGGTTCTTGGCCAATTGCTGGGTGATCGTCGAGCCGCCCTGCACATAGGCGCCGGCCCGGTAGTTCTCGACCATCGCGCGGGCGAGGCCGATCGGATCGACACCAAAATGCCAGTAAAAACGACGGTCCTCGGTTGCCAGCACGGCGGCCGGCACATGCGGTGGCAGATCGGCCAGCGAGGCATAGCCGCCTTTCAGGTCACCGCGATGGCTCAACAACTCGCCATCGGCGGCGCGAATGGAAATCGAGGGCGCCTGCCGGTCGTTATAGAGGTTCGAGGTATCGGGAAGATTCAGTCCGTACCAGAAAAGCAGACCGCCAAAGGCGATGACGCCCCACAGCGCCAGAACCGAACTGTAGTAAAACAGGCTGCCAAGCCGACCGTTGCTTCGAGACGGTGCGCGCTTGCGCGGCGCGCCGGATTTTGCTGCGGTCGCGCGGCGCGATGATTTAGGGGGGGCTTTCGCCGATCGCAACTTCTTTGCGGGGGGCTTCGATTTTGCGGTCGGCTGACGCGGCTTCGACGCCCCTTTTTTTTGCGGCTTGAAAGTGGGTTCGACGCGGCGTGCGCCACGTTCTTCCCAGGCATCGTCGTCCCAGCGCGCCATTTCGTCGTCGTCGCTTTCTGCACCATCGGCGTCGCTGTCGACCGCGGCATTGACGCCGACGCCGATCCGCACCGGCTGAAGTCCGGCGATGCGGACCACGGTCCAGTCGTCGTCAGCGGCGGTGCCACGCCGCGCGGACCTTGTTGCCGGCCTGCGGGATGCCATGGACCCTGTGCCTCGCCTAGCTGCCCCGGCGTCGCGAGGCGCCTGAGCTTTCGGCCCGAAGCTAGACTCCGATGGTTAACGCGTTGTTAACGCTTTGGCGGCATTGCCGGCCCGGCCTCACAGACAGGTTGTCTCAAATGTCCAGGTTGGCCACATTGAGCGCGTTTTCGCGGATGAAGTCGCGGCGCGGCTCGACCACATCGCCCATCAGCTTGACGAAGAGATCGTCGGCCTCGTCCAATTCGCGAATCCTGACCTGCAGCAGCGAACGGGCCTCCCGATCAAGCGTCGTTTCCCAGAGCTGGTCCGGGTTCATTTCGCCGAGCCCCTTGTAGCGCTGGACCGAATTGCCTTTGGAACCCGCCGCCAGAATGGCGTCGAAGAGCTGCGAGGGCGATCGGATGAAATGGGTTTCATCCTTGCGGCGCAGTGTCGCCGCCTTGCCATAGATCTCCTGAAGGTGCGGCGTATAGCTGTCGAGACGGCGGGCGTCGGCGCTGGCGATCAGCGGCCCATCGATCGACACCTCCTCGCGGACGCCGCGCACTTCGCGGGCAAAGCGCAATCCGCCATCGGCCGTTGTTTCGCCGATCCAGCCCCGCTCCGTTTCCTCGGAGAGGAGATCGAGGCGGCGGGCAATATAAGCGGCGGCTTCCTTTGCCTGCGCTTCCTCGGCAAGTGCTTTCGGGTTGAGCGCGCCGGCGATCGCGGCCTGCTCGATGACGAAGCGGGGATACTTGCCGGGCAAGCCGTCAAGCACCGTCCGCACGGCGCGAGCCTTCGACACGATATCGGCGAGATCGGGACCGGCGCGCTGCGCGCCATCATTGAGCGTCAGCACCATGTCCTCAATGCCGGTCGCGGCCAGAAAATCGTCGAGCGCCTTCTCGTTCTTCAGATAGGTCTCCGACGTGCCGCGGCGCACCTTGTAGAGCGGCGGCTGGGCAATATAGAGGTGGCCGCGCTCGATGACCTCAGGCATCTGCCGGTAGAAGAAGGTCAGGAGAAGCGTGCGTATATGAGCGCCGTCGACGTCGGCGTCGGTCATGATGATTATCTTGTGGTAGCGCAGCTTCTCGATGTTGAAGTCGTCGCGCCCGATGCCGGCGCCGAGCGCGGTGATCAATGTGCCGATTTCGTTCGACGACAGCATCTTGTCAAAGCGCGCGCGTTCGACGTTGAGGATCTTGCCGCGAAGCGGCAGGACCGCCTGATTGGAACGATCACGCGCCTGTTTTGCCGAACCACCGGCCGAATCGCCCTCGACGATGAAGAGTTCGGATTTCGCCGGATCGCGCTCCTGACAATCGGCAAGCTTGCCCGGCAGGCTCGAGACATCGAGTGCGCCCTTGCGCCGCGTCAGCTCGCGCGCCTTGCGGGCAGCCTCGCGGGCGGCGGCGGCCTCAACCACCTTGCCGACGATCTGGCGTGCTTCCGACGGATGTTCTTCAAGCCAGGACGACAGCGCGTCGTTGACCAGGCTTTCGACAACCGGCCGCACTTCGGAAGAAACGAGTTTGTCCTTCGTTTGCGAAGAGAATTTCGGATCGGGTACCTTGACCGACAGGACGCAGGTCAATCCTTCGCGCGCATCGTCGCCGGTCAATGTGACCTTTTCCTTTTTCGCGATGCCGCTTTCGTTCGCATAGGCATTGATGACGCGGGTCAGCCCGGCCCGGTAACCCGCCAGATGCGTACCGCCGTCGCGCTGGGGAATGTTGTTGGTGAAGCACAGAACGTTTTCGTGGTAGCTGTCGTTCCACCACATCGCGACCTCGACCGAGATACCGTCCCGCTCGGCGGCGATGGCAATCGGCTTCTGGATCAGCGGCGCCTTGGTGCGATCGAGAAAGCGGACAAAGGCCTCAAGGCCGCCTTCATACATCAGATCAACCGATTTCGGTTCGACACCGCGATTGTCGGTGAGATTTATCCTGACGCCTGAATTGAGAAAGGCCAGTTCGCGTAACCGGTGCTCGAGCGTCGCGAAATCGAATTCGGTCTGCGTGAAAGTTCCCGACGAGGGATGAAATGTGATCTCCGTACCGCTGACCGGCTTGCCGCCGGCGTCGTTGGGTGCATCGCCGACAACGCCCAGCGGCGCGTCGGGAACGCCATGCTGGAACCGGATCAAATGCTCCTTGCCCGCGCGCCAGATGCGCAATTCAAGCCAGTCGGACAGCGCATTCACCACCGACACACCGACACCGTGCAGACCACCCGAGACCTTGTAGGAATTCTGGTCGAACTTACCGCCTGCATGCAGCTGGGTCATGATGACTTCGGCGGCCGACACGCCTTCGCCCTTGTGAATCTCGACCGGGATGCCGCGGCCATTGTCCCAGACGGTACAGGAGCCGTCGGCATTGAGACGCACATTGACCGCGTCGCAATAGCCGGCCAATGCCTCGTCGATCGAGTTGTCGACGACCTCATAGACCATGTGATGAAGGCCCGAGCCGTCGTCGGTATCGCCGATATACATACCCGGACGCTTGCGAACCGCGTCGAGGCCCTTCAGGACCTTGATCGATTCCGCACCATATTCCTCGGGCGCATCGTCGGCTGGCGTAGACATTTGTTTCTTCCTCTGGATTCTTTCGTTCGCCTCCGGGGGAGACGGGTCTTCAGGCGATTTCACTGGAAGAACGGATGATCTTTCCAACAACGCCATATGCTTTGGCTTCTTCGGCGTTCATCCAGTGATCACGATTGGTGTCCTTGACGATTTTTTCGAGCGGCTGGCCTGTCGCTTCGGCAAAAATCTGGTTCAGGCGCTCGCGCATCTTCAATACTTCACGCGCCTGAATGTCGATTTCGGTTGCCGATCCGCCGATGCCGCCGCGCGGTTCGTGCAACAGGAAGCGCGTGTTCGGCAGGCAGTAACGGTCTTCGCGCTCGGCCGACACATAGATCAGCGCACCGGCACTTGCGACCCAGCCCGTACCCAATACGCGGATGCGCGGTTTGATGTACTTGATCATGTCGTGAATCATGTCGCCAGATTCGACATGACCGCCCGGCGAGGACACGATCAACGTGATCGGATCGTCGGATTCGCCGGCCATCGCCAGAAGGCGTTCCGAGACGGAACGCGCCTGACGGTCGTTGATCTCGCCGGTGATAAGAACGGTGCGCGACTTGAAAAGGCCGCTTTCCACCAGTGGCGTGAACTGGTTCTTCAACGCGTCGACGTCGGGGGTCTCGTTATCGTTTCTCATCCTGTCCATTCCCTTGGTACCGGCCCTAGCCGGCATTTTCGATTGTGCCGCGCGCGACGCGGAAATTCTGCGCGCGCGCGCCGAGAGTTTCAAAAAGCGACGGGTCCGCACCCGTCATGAAGGCCTGCAAGCCCAATGCGACGATCTCGTCGAAAAGCGCGGCGCGGCGCTTGCCGTCGAGATGTGCCGCGATTTCGTCGAGCAGCAAAAGCGGCGGCGTTCCCCGCGCGGCCAGCAGCCGCGCATTGGCAAGCACAATGCCGATCAGCAATGCCTTTTGCTCGCCCGTCGAACAACTCCGCGCTTCGCGATCTTGCGCCATATGCCGAACAGCAAGATCCGTGCGATGCGGACCGGCAAGAGCGCGACCCGCCGCGGCATCCCGCCCCCGCATTTCAACAAGCGTGCGGCGGAAGCCGTCTTCAAGGTCGACCGCCGCCTCTCCCTCGAGCGCGGCCTCCAGCGTCCCGTCGAGTACGAGCCCGGCACGCGGAAAGACATCCGTTTCGGCCGCCTCCAACGCACCACGCAGCCGCGCCAGGGTTTCGACCCGCGCCGCAGCGATCGCCACACCGTGCTCGGCCATCTGCGTTTCGAGACCGGCAAGCCAGGCATCGTCGAAAATATTGTCAGCCAGCAGGCGATTGCGCTCGCGCAACGCCCGGTCGTAAGCATTGACGCGCGCACCATGGGCCGGATCGAAGCCCATGACGAGGCGGTCGAAGAAATGGCGGCGCTCGCTCGCGCCGTCGACGAAGAGGCGGTCCATGGCCGGCGTCAGCCAAACCGTTCGCAGAAGTGTGGCCAGTGCCGAGGGCCCTGCCGGCTCACCGTCGATCCTGACACTGCGGCTGCGCGCGGCAGGCTCCGTGCCGGGTTCAATGCCGGTTCCGATGCGAACCGGACCCTGGGCCGTCTCCAGCGTCGCCGCAACGGCCCAGCCGCCCGCACCGCAGTCGCGGGCTATTTCCGCATAGGGCACACCACGGATTCCGCGGCCCGCCGAAAGCAGCGAAATGGCCTCAAGCAAATTTGTCTTACCCGCACCGTTTTCACCGGTGAGTACGACCGGACGTCCGTCCAGCGCCAGTTCCGCGCGCGCGTAGGAACGGAAATCCGTGACGACGAGACGGCTCAGACCGATCCACGCCTGGGCCGCCGGCCGGTCGACAACGATCAACTCACCCGTAGGATACACTCCCGATCCTCTGTTTTCGGCCTAGACCCGCATCGGCATCAGAACGTAGATCGCCAGGCTGTCATCGCTGTCGCGCACAAGCGTCGGTGAGCCGGAATCGGCGAAGGCGAATGTTGCCTCTGCGCCGTCGATCTGACCGGTGATGTCGAGCAGATAGCGGGCGTTAAATCCGATCTCAAGCGGCGTGCTTGAATAAGCGACAGACAACTCTTCGGTCGCGCTGCCCGAGTCCGGATTGGTGACAGAGAGCGTCAGCTTGCCCTCGTCGAGATTGAGTTTTACGGCGCGGGATTTTTCGGTCGAGATGGTCGAGACGCGATCGACAGCTTCGGCAAATCGTTTGCCGTCCACTTGCATCATCTTGTCGTTGCCCGCAGGGATGACGCGGCCGTAATCCGGGAAGGTGCCGTCGATCAGCTTCGATGTCAGGATGATACCGCCGAATTCAAAGCGGATCTTGGTTTCCGACACACCAACTGACAAGGTGCCGGTGTCGCCTTCCAGAAGCTTCTGCAACTCCAACACCGTCTTGCGCGGAACGATGACACCCGGCATTCCGCTCGCGCCATCCGGCAGATCGTGGTCAACCTGGGCGAGGCGATGACCGTCGGTTGCGACGGCGCGCAAGGCTTTGTGCTTGCCGCTCTCGACAGCGTGCACATAAATGCCATTGAGATAATAACGCGTCTCCTCGGTGGAGATCGCAAAGCGCGTCTTGTCGATCAGGCGACGCATGGCCTCGGCCGGAATTTCGAAGCGATGCGGCAGGGAGCCGGCTGCCATGGCCGGAAAATCTTCCTGCGGCAACGACTGCAGCGCGAAGCGTGAGCGGCCGGCGGTCAGCTGCAAGCGTCCTTCGTCGGTGCCGGTCGAGAGTTCGACCTGCGCGCCTTCCGGCAGCTTGCGCACGATGTCGTAGAGCGTATGTGCCGACGCGGTGGTCGCGCCCGGCTGTGCGACATCGGCGTCGATTGCCTCCACCACCTCAATGTCGAGATCGGTCGCGGTCAGGCTCAACTGTCCGTCAGCAGCCCTGATCAGAACATTAGAGAGAATGGGAATTGTGTTGCGGCGTTCGACGACCGACTGCACATGATTGAGAGACTTGAGCAGCGCGCCCCGTTCGATCGTGATCTTCATGGTCTCTCTTCGGTCCCCCCCGGGTTGGGTTCGCTTGTGGCTTCTGCAGCATCGCGGATCGCGGATCAAAAGCTCCGACGTCCCTGCCTGATGCGACGTCACGCGGGTCTTCCCCCTCTCCACCGGAGACTTGTTCCTGAGTGTCCGGGGACGCCGCTCGCGCCATTGCAGACGCGCCGTTTCCTCAAGGACATCTCGCGAACAGGGGGTCGGACGCGGCCGCCACGGACCATCCGGCTCACGAGAACCGGCGACCGCACCGGGCGCATTCCGGCGGCAGCCGGAATTCCGCGGGAATTCGCTCTGCAAGTATATCAGATCGTTCGCGCGATGCACGTTTTTCGATGGATTTGGTGCCGGGGGGAAAGGCCCATAACACCCTGATTCGCAAAGGGTTTTTGGAAGGCCTTCGGCGCAGCCGGTCAGTTGGGGCCGTGACCGCCTTCAAGCATCCGCCGGAGCAGATCGACGTCCTCCTCGATGCCCGAATCGAGGTGGCACAGCTCGTCGATCTTGCGCACCGCGTGGATGACCGTCGTGTGGTCGCGACCGCCGAACTTGCGGCCAATCTCGGGCAGGGAGCGCGAGGTCAATTGCTTGGCGAGATACATCGCCACCTGACGCGGGCGGGCGACGGCGCGGGCGCGGCGGGCCGACAGCATGTCGGCGAGACGCACGTTGTAGTATTCCGCCACACGGCGCTGGATTTCCTCGATCGTGATCTTGCGGTCGTTGGAGCGCAACAGGTCGCGCAACACTTCCTGCGACATATCGAGGGTAATGGGGCGGCCAACAAAGGAGGCGTAGGCGACGACGCGCTTCAGCGCACCTTCAAGCTCGCGCACGTTGGAAACGATGCGGTGGGCCAGAAACTCAAGAACACCCGCGGGAATGGTCACGGGCCCGTTCTTCTGGATCATTTCTTCGGCCTTGGCCTGCAAGATGCCGAGACGAAGTTCATAATCGGTCGGGTGTATATCGGCGGCCAATCCCCAGCCGAGACGGGAGCGGATACGCTCCTCGATGCCTTCGAGATCGGAAGGCGAACGATCCGCCGAAATGATGACCTGCCGGTTATGATCGATCAACGCATTGAAAGTGTGGAAGAATTCCTCCTGCGTCGAATCCTTGCCGGAAATGAACTGAACGTCGTCGATCATCAGCACGTCGACCGAGCGGAACTGCTGCTTGAAAGCCATCGTGTCCTTGAAGCGCAGCGCCCGCACGAACTGGTACATGAATTTTTCGGCGGAGAGATAAAGCACCTTGCGCTCAGGCTGGCGGGTGCGGATTTCCCAGGCGATGGCGTGCATCAGATGCGTCTTGCCGAGACCAACACCGCCGTAGAGAAAGAGCGGATTGAAGCTGACGTCTGTCGCTTCGGCAACACGGCGCGCCGCAGCATGCGCAAGCTCGTTCGACTTGCCGACAACAAATGCATCGAAGGTGAAACGCGGGTCGAGCGGTGCGCCGACACCGGCATCCTCAAGGCCCGAAGGAATTGCGCTCGCGGCAGGTTGGCTTTCGGCATGGGCGGGTGCGGAGATCGGACGCGCACTACGCGCTGCCTCTTCGCTGCCGTCCGATTTCGGGTCGCCCGCAGCCACCAGAATATCGACGCGCGTAAAGCCCTCATCCTCGTCCGCCCAGAGTTGCGACAGACGATCCGCATAATGCGAGGCAATCCAATTGCGGATGAAACGTGTCGGAACGGAGAGCATGACACGGCCATCGCCGACGCCGATCAGTTCGACCTGCTTGAACCAGCTGTTGAAGGTGGCTTCGCCCAGTTCGGCATGCAGGCGGGCGCGCACACGACGCCATTGATCGTTGAGACTCATGGCCGAGCTCCGCCTCTCAACCGGCGCGACTTCATCCGTCGCCCGCCGCGCTTCCGGTTGATGCAGGAACTTCTTTTCCGCTGAAGATGAAGCCATGTCTTTATCGTTCACAAGCCTTGCCCCGTTGTCGTTCCGGCCCGCCTTGCGGCACCGAATTATTCTTTGCGGTCGAGGCTTCTCGCGTCCCGATCCGCCACCCCTCTGTCCGTCATCCACAAGACTCAGGACTGAGACCAGGGAAGTCCCGCCGCCTTCCAGCCGTTGCGCGCACCGCGATGGCGGGTCTCGTCAAGGTCGCCCTCGAAGCCGCCGGCAATATTGAAACACCGGGCAAAACCGGCCGATGTCAGCGCGATCGCCGCCGCACGGCTCCGCGCACCCGACCGGCACAAAAAGAAAACGGGCGCGTCACTGACGTCCGCGCCCAGCGCCGTCGACAGATCGTCGGCAAAGCGCGTATTGCGCTCCATGGACGGAAAGACCTGCCACTCCAGCAATACCGGTTCCTTGCCAAAACTCACCAGGTCCGGCAACCCGACAAACGACCACTCGGCACGCGTTCGCACATCGACAAGCCTTGCACGAGGATCGGCACCCAGCACACGGAAGGCCTCTTGCGGCGTCACGTCGCCCGCATAGCCTTCCGATTGCTTCCCGATCACTTCCGGCACAATGCCCCCGTCCGCCGCAACACCCCAGCACCTTGCGCGCCCTAGAAATCCGGACACACAACCCCCGACAGGGCAATAGCGGAACCGCCCTGGCTCGTCACTCAATCTTTTTTTGAATACTTGCTTTTACCCGAAGGAGCAAACACCAATACTGTATTACTTAGAGTTTTACTTAAAAATCACAGTATTGATGGGCCCCTCTGAGGTTGTTAAACATACCGGCTGGGGATGGGTGAGGCAAGCGGAAGAATCGTTTCCGTCAAAAAAAGTTCGCACGTGTGTCGGCAGGCGCGCACGCAATATCATGTGGCAATCGCAACGCAAACATACAGCAACACTCGCAAGTGCTGTTGCCGTCCCGGTTATTTTTTTGGACGCCCGAAAATTTTGCGACGCACCCCGTCCCACGATGAAACGTGGCACGGCCAAAAGAAAGGCCCGCAGATCTTTCGATCGCGGGCTTTCGAATTTTCACACTTTGGCGACGTGCGATACATCGCTATGTCAGGGCAGTGCCGGGCGCAAAGAGTGCCTGTCAGGCAAGTGCTTTCACGCGCTGCGAGAAACGCGACACCTTACGCGAGGCTGTGTTCTTGTGGATCACACCCTTCTGCGCGGCACGCATGATCTCGGGCTGTGCGGCACGAAGCGCGACTTCCGCTGCTTTCTTGTCGCCGCTCGCCAGCGCTTCCTCAACCTTGCGGATGAAGGTGCGCATACGGCTACGCCGATCCTTGTTGACTTCGGTGCGCGCCGCAATCTTGCGGATCGCCTTCTTAGCGGAGGTTGTATTCGCCATCGAGCTTCGGACCTTCGTGTCTCGCCCGGTCCGTTTTCGGACCCGCGGAAATGCCGTTCAAGAAATTAAGGCAGCCAGCGCAAGAACAGGCAGTCTGGCCCCTCGAAAGCGGGGGTTATACGCGCCTGCCCCGCATTCGTCAACAAGCCCAGAATCGATGAAAATGCGGCAAAACAGGGCTTTTTCAACGGTTCCGGAACTGCGGCTGACGCTTCTCGACAAAGGCAGCCATGCCCTCGGTCTGATCTTCGGTCGCGAACATCGAATGGAACAGGCGGCGCTCGAAACGCACCCCTTCGGTCAGCGTCGTCTCATAGGCCCGATTGACGCTCTCTTTTGTCATCATGGCGATCGGCAGCGACATGGCGGCGACGGTTGCCGCCGTTTTCAGCGCCTCATCGAGAAGTTCGTCCGCCGGCACGATGCGGCTGACCAGCCCGGCGCGCTCTGCCTCTTCGGCATCCATCATGCGGCCGGTCAGGCACATTTCCATCGCCTTCGATTTGCCGACGAAACGGGTAAGCCGCTGGGTGCCGCCCGCGCCCGGCATGACGCCAAGCTTGATTTCGGGCTGGCCGAATTTTGCGGTTTCGGCCGCGATGATGAAATCGCACATCATCGCCAGCTCGCAGCCGCCACCCAGCGCATAGCCTGCCACCGCCGCGATCACCGGCTTGCGACAGCGCGTCACGCGCTCCCAATTGGCGGTGATGAAGTCCTCCTTGTAGACATCCATGTAGGACTTTGGCTGCATCTCCTTGATATCGGCGCCGGCCGCAAAGGCCTTCGCCGAACCGGTCAGCACGATGCAGTGAATGTCGTCGTCGGCCTCCCAGGCATCCAGCGCCAGCGTCAGCTCGTCCATCAGCGCCTTGTTGAGCGCGTTCAACGCATCCGGGCGGTTGAGCGTGATCAGGCCGACCGCGCCTTTCTTTTCAACCAGGATGTTGAGATAAGCCATTCGTCTCTCCTGTTACGGGTATTGAATTGTGGGCGCGCGGCCGGAGGCGGCCCTATTCGGGCGTGATCGAGAAGCGCACTTCCGTTCGCGCGACAGCGCCGCTCGACTGCGACACAATCTGGATTTCAAGCTTCTCGCCTTCGCGACCGAAAATCAGCAATCCGCCGATCAGTTCCAGCCGCTCGTTCCGTGTCCAGCCAAGCTGCGGCAGCGTTTCGACATAGAAGGCGCGGACCTTTTCCGGTGCGACATCGCCGCGAGCCACCGTGCGCACGATGCGGCCTGTCGGCTTGTCGAAGACGATGCCGCCATCACCGGTTTCGCTCAGACCGTCCATCAGGGGCATGTCCTCGACCTTGTCGAGATAACCACCCGCGGCGAGCGCCGCCGCAGGCAGCGCAGAAAGCGCAAACAGAACAATGAGACTGGTGCGCAGGAAAGCGGCGGCTCTCGTCATTTGTGTCACTACCTCTGGCACGACGAACAGAAGAAGGTCGACCGTCCCGATTGCACAATGCGGCTCACGGTACCGCCACAGCGCGACTTTGAACAGGCTTCGCCTTCGCGGTCATAGACGGCGAAGGAATGCTGGAAGTAACCCAGTTCTCCATCGGTATGGGTATAATCGCGCAAGGTCGACCCGCCGGCCACGATTGCATCCTGCAAAACATCGCGGATCGCGCCGGCAAGCCGCGATGAACGCAGGGGCGTCGCTACGGAAGCCGCAGATCGCCGGGGCGACAGCCCGGCGCGAAACAGCGCCTCACAGACATAAATATTGCCGAGGCCGGCAACCGTGTGCTGGTCGAGCAGCGCCGCTTTGATCGGGGCCCGGCGCCCGGTCAACCGTTCGGCCAGCACCGCGGCCGAGAATTCATTGCCAAGGGGCTCAGGCCCGATCCCGGCCAAGTGCCTGCATGTCGCGAGTGCGGCCTCCGGCACGAGGTCCATAAAGCCGAAACGGCGGTGATCGGCATAGACGATACGGGCACCGTCTTCCATGTCGAAGACGATATGGTCGTGGCGTTCTCCGCCGGGCATTCCATGATGAAAGTGCCCAGGCGCCCGGGTGCCCATCGGCTCGTGAACGGTGAACCGGCCCGACATGCCGAGATGCATGATCAGCACCTCCGCCTCGACCTGCGCTGTTTCATCGAGATGGACGAGGATGTATTTGGCGCGGCGGTCGAGGCGGGACACGCGGCGGCCTTTCAGCCGCTCGGCAAAACGGGCCGGCAATGGAAAGCGCAGATCCGGCCGGCGCTGTGTCACATGGGCAAACCGACCGCCCTCAAGGACGGGGGCAAGACCGCGACGGACGGTTTCGACTTCGGGAAGCTCGGGCATGGCTGCTTTCAAGACTGGCGGGGGATCAAAGTAGCGCCCCCGGCGGCGGCGCGCTATGGTCCGGCGCATGAGCGCAGACACAAAAAATCGGGCCAAAACGGGCGCTTCCGATGTTTCGGAGGGCGAGACCCATTTCGGCTTCCGGACCGTTCGTGAGGGCGAGAAGGCCAGGCTCGTTCACGAGGTTTTCGAGCAGGTGGCCGAACGCTACGATCTGATGAACGACCTGATGTCGGGCGGCCTTCACCGCGCCTGGAAACAGGCGATGATCGATTGGCTCAACCCGCCGCAGAGCGCCCGGCCGTTCCATCTGATCGACGTGGCCGGCGGAACCGGCGACATTGCCTTCCGTTTTCTCGACCGGGCCGGCGCCGGCGCACAAGTTACCGTTTGCGACATCAACAAGCACATGCTGGGCGTCGGCCAGGGCCGCGCCGAGGCAAAGGACTATGAAGGCCGTGTCGCCTTTGCTTGCGGCGATGCCGAGGCATTGCCCTTTCCCGACCGTTCGTTCGATGCCTACACCATCGCTTTCGGCATTCGCAATGTGACGCATATCGAGCAGGCGCTGAGGGATGCCTATCGCGTGCTGAAGCCGGGTGGACGGTTTCTCTGCCTCGAGTTTTCCCATGTTGCCGTGCCGGGACTTGAGGAGATCTACAATGCCTATTCCTTCGCCGCGATCCCGCGCATGGGCGAATGGGTGACGGGCGACGGCGCGCCCTATCAGTATCTTGTTGAAAGCATAAGGCGCTTTCCGGAGCAGGAGACGTTCAAGCGCATGATCACGGAGGCCGGCTTCGGCAATGCGCGGTACCGCAATCTCACCGGCGGCGTGGCGGCGCTGCATTCCGGCTGGCGTCTCTGACGATGCTGCGCGCCCTCCGTTCCATTGGTCGGCTTACCCGCGCGGCGCGCATTCTCGGCCGTTACGACGCGCTGATGCCGCTTGAACTGCGGGGCGAGATGCCAGCGGCCCTGCTGGCCTTGTTGCCGCTTGCCAAGATTCGTTTTCCCTGGGAAGCGCCGCCGCAGGAAATCGCCGGCAGCGCGGGCGAGCGGCTCGCCACGGCGCTGGCAGCGCTCGGACCTTCCTACATCAAGCTCGGGCAATTTCTGGCAACGCGGCCCGACATTATCGGTGCCGAACTGGCGCAGGATCTCACTTCATTGCAGGACAAGTTGCCACCCTTCTCGATGGCCGAAGCCCGCGCCATCATCGAAGAGGGCATCGGCAAGCCGGTCGAAGCCTTGTTCAGCAGCTTCAGCGAGCCGATCGCGGCGGCCTCGATCGCGCAGGTCCATCGCGCGCGGACACGACCCGACGGGGAAAATGCCGAGGGTCGCGATGTCGCCGTGAAGGTGCTGCGGCCCGGCATCGAAATGCGCTTTGCCGCCGATCTCGACAGTTTTTTCTGGGCCGCCGAAACGGTCGAGCGGCTCTACGCGCCAGCGCGTCGGCTCAGACCCGTCGAGATCGTTCAAACGCTGGCCGACAGCGTCAAGCTCGAAATGGATCTCCGGCTCGAAGCGGCGGCCATGTCGGAAATGGCCGAGAACACCGCGAAGGACGAGGGCTTTCGCGTGCCGCAGATCGACTGGGAACTGACAGCGAAGCGCGTGATGACGATGGAATGGGTCGAGGGCATCGCGGCCTCCGACCGCGCGGCGCTTGTTGCCGCCGGTCACGACATGAAGCGGCTGGGACGACAGGTCATCCAGTCCTTCCTGACCCACGCACTGCGCGACGGCTTTTTTCACGCCGACATGCATCAGGGCAATCTTTTCGTCGGTGCGGAAGGTGGGATCGTCGCTGTCGATTTCGGCATTATGGGCCGCATCGGACCGAATGAGCGGCGCTTCCTGGCCGAAATTCTCTATGGCTTCATCACGCGCGACTACACCCGCGTCGCCGAGATTCACTTCGAAGCTGGCTATGTGCCGAGTTCGAAGAGCATTCACGCCTTTGCCCAGGCATTGCGTTCGGTCGGCGAACCGATTTTCGGGCGTTCGGCGCGGGAAGTTTCGATGGGAAAGCTGCTTTCGCAGCTCTTCCAGGTGACCGAGCAGTTCGACATGAAGACGCGGCCGGAGCTGATCCTGTTGCAGAAGACGATGGTCGTCGTCGAGGGCGTCGCGCGGCATTTTGACCCCGATCACAATATCTGGGAGAGCGCCGAGCCGGTGCTGAAAGCGTGGATGATCGAGCGGATGGCGCCCGAAACACGCATCGAGGAGGCGGCGGCAGGGGCGTTGCAGCTCGGCCGCATGATGAGCCACTTGCCGGAGGTGCTCGACCGCGCCGAACGCACAGCACGGCTGCTTGCCGAGAGTGTCGACGAGGACGGTGTGCGCATTCACCCGTCATCCGCGGATGCCATTGCCCGCGCGCAGGACCGGCAGCGCGGATATGCAACGCCGCTTCTCTGGCTCGCCGTCGGCGCATTGGCGGCCTTGTTGATCGCCAACCTCATATAAACAAAGGAAATTTTATTCCTATTTCCTTTCTTTCCCTGTCGATGGATTTGATCTACAAATCTTCAGCGTGAATACTTATATTTTCACGCAGAGCGCAGCAGAACCTCACGGGAGGTCTCTCTGTTGCGACCTCGACGCGAGGAGAGAGAGTTGGCCGAGAGCATTCTGAGCGGACGGCGCGTGCTGCTGATTATAGGCGGCGGGATCGCCGCCTATAAAAGTCTGGAACTGATCCGGCGGCTCAGGGAGCGCGGCGCCAGTGTACGCGCGATCATGACGGCGGCGGCGCATGAGTTTGTAACCCCGCTTTCGGTCTCGAGCCTGAGCGGCGACAAGGTCTATGCCGATCTCTTCGACCTGACCGACGAAGCGGAAATGGGCCATATCGAATTGTCGCGCGATGCCGATCTGCTGGTCGTCGCGCCGGCGACCGCCGATCTGATGGCAAAGATGGCGCATGGCATCGCGGGCGATCTTGCCAGCACGGCGCTGCTGGCCACCGACAAGAAAGTGCTGATCGCGCCGGCGATGAATGTGCGCATGTGGACGCATCGCGCGACGCAGCGCAATTTCGAAACGCTGCTGGCCGACGGCGTCGACTTCGTCGGCCCGAACGAAGGCGACATGGCCTGCGGCGAATACGGACCGGGGCGCATGGCGGAGCCGGCCGAAATTCTCGCGGCCATCGAAGCGCATTTCGCAGCGCTTGCCTTTCCCGGCGGTGGGCCGCTGAAAGGCAAACGTGTGCTCATCACGTCGGGGCCGACGCATGAGCCGATCGATCCGGTGCGCTATCTCGCCAATCGTTCGTCCGGCAAGCAGGGCTATGCAATCGCGCAGGCCATGGCACGCCTCGGCGCCGAGACGGTGCTCGTTTCCGGCCCGACCAACCTGCCCTCCCCGCCCGGCGTGACGATGACGCGCGTCGAAACCGCACGCGAGATGCTGAGTGCTTGCGAGGCGGCGCTGCCGGCCGATATCGCGATCTGCGCGGCCGCCGTTGCCGACTGGCGCGTCGCCAGCGACGCCGAACAGAAGCTCAAGAAGCAGCCGGGCGAACAGGCGCCGGCGCTGATGCTGGTCGAGAACCCCGATATTCTGGCGACGCTGTCGCATCTGACCACGAACCGCCCGCGGCTCGTTATCGGCTTTGCCGCCGAGACCGAAAAGGTGATCGAGCATGCGGTCGCCAAACGACAGCGCAAGGGCTGCGACTGGATCGTCGCCAATGACGTGTCGCCGGCGACCGGCGTGATGGGCGGCGACCTCAACACCGTGCATCTGATCACGCGCGAGGGGCAGGAAGACTGGCCGCTCTTGCCGAAGCAGGCTGTTGCCGAGCGGCTCGCACGCCGCATTGCCGATCATTTCTCAACCGCAAAGGCCGCCGAATGACGCTCACGATCGATGTCCGCGTGCAAAGGCTGCCGCATGCGCAAGGCTTGCCGCTGCCGCGCTACGAAACGGCGGGCGCGGCCGGCATGGATCTCATTGCCGCGCTTCCCGAGGATCAGCCGCTGACGCTGGCGCCCGGCGCGCGGGCGCTGGTGCCGACCGGACTTGCCATCGCGCTGCCGCAGGGCTTCGAAGCGCAGGTCCGGCCGCGCTCGGGACTTGCGGCCAAAAACGGTGTCACGGTTCTCAATTCACCGGGCACGGTCGATTGCGATTATCGCGGCGAAGTGAAGGTCATTCTTGTCAATCACGGGGCTGACGCCTTTCTGATCGAACGCGGCACGCGCATCGCGCAGATGGTGGTGGCGCCGGTGACGCAAGCCAGGTTCAACGAAGTCGAAACGCTTGACGAGACGGCACGCGGGCAGGGCGGCTTCGGCTCGACGGGAACGTCGGGCGCGACCGGAAGATAGCGGGGACGAGGGGCAATGCTGAGACTTTCCAAGAAAACCTGGCTGGCGCTCGAAGCGGTGGTCGATGTCGCGATCAATGCGCGGCCCGATCCCGTGCAGTCGAAGGAAATCACCAAGCGGCAGGGCATTCCGCAGCGCTATCTCGAACAGGTGATGCAGCAGCTCGTGCATGCCGGCATCCTGAAAGGCGTGCGTGGGCCCCGCGGCGGTTATACGCTGGCACGCGAGCGGAGACGGATCGCCGTCGGCGAGGTGGTGCGCGTGGTCGGCGCCATGGAAGCGTCAGACGAACCGACCAGCAGCGGCCCGTCGGAGCTTGGCGAGCGCGTGATCGCGCCCTTGTGGGAAGAGGTGCAGCGGGACCTGATGGCGAAACTCGACGGCATTACGGTTGAGGATCTGTGCCGGAAGGCGGACGAGGCGGGCGTCGGAAATTCGAAACCGACCGCCGACTTCACGATCTGATACGCTCCCCCGAGGGGCAAACGACAACGTTACAGAAGGCCCGGGAGGCCAGCATGAGCGACAGCAGCAAGAAACCCGGACGCGGACGCGTCTATGACAGCATCACCGAAACCATCGGCGACACGCCGCTGGTGCGCATCAAACGCATGGCGGCGGAAGCCAGCGCTGTTGCCGACATTCTGCTGAAACTCGAATTCTTCAATCCGCTGTCGAGCGTCAAGGATCGCATCGGCGTCTCGATGATCGAAGCGCTGGAGCGGCAAGGCAAGATCGCCGAGAACACCGTCATTATCGAGCCGACATCAGGCAATACAGGCATCGCGCTTGCCTTCGTTTGTGCCGCCAAAGGCTACAAGCTCATTCTCTGCATGCCGGAGAGCATGTCGATCGAACGGCGCAAGATGCTGGCGCTGCTCGGCGCGCAGCTTGAGCTGACGCCGCGCGAGAAAGGCATGAAGGGCGCGATTGCGCGCGCCGAAGAGCTGTTGGCGCAGTACCCGAATTCGGTGATGCCGCAGCAATTCGACAATCCGGCCAATCCGGAAATTCACCGCGCGACAACGGCCGAGGAAATCTGGAACGACACTGACGGCAAGGTCGATGTCGTGATTTCGGGTATCGGCACGGCGGGCACTTTCACCGGTGTCGGCTCGGTGCTGAAGGCGCGCAAGCCGGGCATGAAGATGATCGCGGTCGAACCGGAGGACAGCCCCGTGCTGTCGGGCGGACAGCCGGGACCGCACATGATTCAAGGGATCGGCGCCGGTTTCGCGCCGGGCAATCTCGACAAGTCGCTGATCGACGAGGTCATTACCATCGGCAACGAAACCGCTTTCGAGCATGCGCGCAAGGTGGCACGGATGGAAGGCATTGCCTGCGGCATCTCGTCGGGCGCCGCAATTGCGGTGGCGCTCGAAGTCGGCGCGCGGCCGGAGATGAAGGGCAAGACGATCGTCGTGATCATCCCGTCCTTTGCCGAACGTTATTTGTCGACGGCGCTCTTCGACGGTCTCTGAGGGACAACAAAGCCCGCCGGCGCGCCGGGACCGGGCTCGGCCGTCATCGCGCGTGCGTCGAGCGGTTCGCCGCATTCGGAACAGACCGTCACCGCATGCGCGACGTGACCGCAGGCCTTGTGACGGCGCAGCAATGGCGGGCCTTCCTTGCCCGACATGTATTTGTCGCCCCAGTCGAGTAGGGCCAGCAGCGCCGGATAAAGCGCCAGACCTTTCTCCGTCAGTCGATATTCCTCGCGGCGCGGGCGCTCCTGATAGGGAATTTTTTCGAGGACGCCGGCCTCGGTCAGCTTTTTCAGGCGGTCGGCCAGCACATGGCGGGCAATGCCGAGACGCTGCTCGAATTCCTCGAAACGCCGTATGCGGAGGAAGCATTCACGCAACACCAGCAGCGTCCAGCGGTCGCCGACAACCGACAGGGTGCGGGCAAGCGAGCAGTGTTCGCGGTCGAGTTCTTCCCAGCGCATCGGAGCTCCTTTTGGCGCCAGTATAGCTTGACAAGTTCCCTTTCGGAACCCATTCTGACATTACCGTTCTGAAACGGAACTGACAATTGTGACAGTCGTGTGACAGCGCAAAACCCCCCTCTGTCAAAAAACTGTCATGAAACTGTCACAAATGAATTTGCCTGACCCCGCGAGGGTCGGCGACCACCCCGGAGGAGATGATTATGGGAAGCCAGAAAGCCGCATTGATCATCGGCGCGGGTGATGCGACCGGCGGGGCGGTGGCGCGACGCTTCGCCAGGGGGGGATATGTCGCCTGCGTGACGCGGCGCGATGCTGAAAAACTTATCCCCCTCACCCAGCAGATCGAAGCCGAGGGCGGAAGCGCGCGCGGCTTCGGATCGGACGCGCGGAAGGAAGAGGAGGTCGTCGAACTTTTCGCGACCATCGAGCGCGAGGTCGGGCCGATCGAGGTGATGGTTTTCAATATCGGCGCCAATGTGAATTTTCCGATCCGCGAGATGACCGAGCGCGTCTATCGCAAGGTGTGGGAAATGGCGGCGCTGGCCGGCTTTCTGACCGGCCGCGAGGCGGCACGCGTGATGGTGCCGCGCGGGCAAGGCACGATCATCTTCACCGGCGCGACCGCAAGCTTGCGCGGCGGGCCCGGCTTTGCGGCCTTTGCCGGCGCCAAATTCGCGCTTCGGGCGCTGGCGCAGAGCATGGCCCGCGAGCTCGGGCCGCAGGGCATCCATGTCGCCCATCCGGTTATCGACGGCGCCATCGACACGGCCTTCATCCGCGACAATTTTCCGGAACGCTACAAGCTGAAGGCCGAGGACGGGATCCTCAATCCCGACCATATCGCGGACGCCTATTGGCACCTCCATGCCCAACCGCGCAGCGCCTGGACGCATGAGCTCGACCTCCGGCCGTGGATGGAAACTTTCTGACCAAACCCAAGAGGGAAACGCAAATGACCAAGACGGTCGAATTCCATTTCGATTTCGGCAGCCCCAACGCCTATCTCTCGTGGAAGGTGGTGCCCGAGATCGAGCGTCGCACGGGCACGACGTTCACATATGTGCCGGTGCTGCTCGGCGGCATCTTCAAGGCGACAAACAACGTCTCGCCGGTGATCGCCAATCAGGGGATCAAGAACAAGGGCGAATACCAGTTCCTCGAGATCGAGCGCTTCATCAAAAAGCACAATCTCTCCAGGTTCAAATTCAATTCGCATTTCCCTGTCAACACGCTGCAGATCATGCGCGGCGCGGTGGCGGCCGAAATCGACGGCAATCTGCCCGCCTATATCGCGGCGGTGATGCCGGCGATGTGGGAAGATTCGAAGAAGATGGACGACGCGGACGTCATCAAGGCGGTGCTCGACGCCGCCGGGCTGGACGGGACGCGGATGCTGGCGCGCATCCAGGAGGCGGATGTCAAGGCGAAGCTCGCGGCGAACACCGAAGGCAGCGTGGCGCGCGGCGCCTTCGGCATTCCGACCTTTTTTGTCGATGGCGAGATTTATTTCGGCAAGGACCGCTTGCGCGAGGTGGAAGAGGCGATTGCGGGGTGAAGCGCCTTCCCTCTCCGCGTCATTGCGAGCGAAGCGAAGCAATCCAGAAGCCGCGAATGCCGAGTTTGACGCTTTCTGGATTGCTTCGTCGCTTCCAGCCCTTCGCTGTCGCTCCGGGCGTTCAAAACTCGAAAAGGTCCACCGGACCTTTTCGTTCGCTTGCGCGAACCGTTTCTCACCCTCGCAATGACGGAAAAATTAGAGAATATGCAAACCGGTTTCGCAAGTGAGATGAATCCATGAACGCACCGAATATCGAACTCGGTCCCGTCTTTCGCCGCGATGGCGAGGTGTGGAACGCGCATCCGCAGGCGCAGGGGCCGTTCGGCGGCATGCATGGCGGCGCGGCGGCCGCTCTTGCGGTTGGCGAAATGGAAATCATGGCGGCGGCGCGCGGGCTTGGCGGACTTGTGTCGGCGCAGATTTATCTGCTGAGGCCGATGCCGCGCGACGGGCTGACGAGCAAGGTGAGCGCGGTGCGCGAAGGCGGGCGCGTGGCGGTGTTCGAGAACGAGATTCATGCGGGCGGCAAATTGCAGGCCAAGGCCAGCGCCTGCTTCCAGAAACCGGTCGAAATCGACGGGCTGCCGGGGCGCCCGGAGACGCGTCTTTTCGCGCCGGAAGCGTTTCCGGCATGGGAGCGGCCGGCGTCGTTCAAATCGGCAAATCCCGGTCCCGGCTTTCTCGATCTTTGCGACATACGCGACACGGTGCATGCGGACGGGACACGCGCGAAGTGGTTCCGCCTCAAGCGCGTTTTCCACGAAACGCCGACGCCGTTTTCGAATGCGATGGCGATGGCGGACGTATCGACACTGTTCACGGTGACAGATGCGGGGACGCGGCCCAATGCCGCCGGCTGGCCCAATGCCGATCTCAGCCTGCATCTGGCGCGCGATCCCATTGGCGAGTGGATCGGCGTTGCACAACGCGGCGACTGGCGCGGCGACGGCCGGGGGATGACGGAATCGGAAATCTTCGATGTTTACGGGCGCATCGGCCGCTCGTGCCAGAGCGTGGTGCTGATGGCGCTCACATAGAGGCGGGCGGGGAAAACCCCCGCCCGCTCTTCGTTTCGTCGCTGTCCGTCAGGCGCTTTTGGCGTGACGTTCGGCGTCGCGCGAGATCAGGCGGATGACCTCGCCGCCGATCCGCTGCGGACCGCGGAAGGCGAGATCGCCCAGCGAGAGCACGCCGACGATGCGCTTCTTGCGATTGAGCACCGGCAGATGCCGGATGCCGTGCTTGTCCATCAGCTCGGCGGCTTCCTTGTCGGTCTGGTCGTCGTAGCACCAGATAATACCGTCGGTCATCACATCGCGCGCCGTTGCCTTTTCGGGATCGAGCCCGTCGGCAACACCGCGGCAGCAGATGTCGCGATCGGTGACCATGCCGACCAAGCGATCGTTTTCGCCGACCGGCAGGCAGCCGATATTCTTGTCGCGCAGCGTTCGCGAAACATCGCGCAAGGGCGTCGACGCCTCGATCCACTCCGCGTGGTTGGTCATCAGTTCCTTTATCCGCATAACAACCTCCTCTGTTTCGGGCTCTGTTTCGGTGGCCAAAACCGGATCGTCCGCCGCGCGGGGGCCGGGCGCATAGATCCTGCTGCGCCGGCAGGACTTGCCCGGGCGTTGTCGACGACGGAAGGCTGAACGCGGCCGGCGGCCGATGGGAAGCATGTTACCGCAGGCCGATGCGCAGCCGCGACCCGGCACGGGCCGGAACGCCGCCTCGCGAATGAACGCTTCCCTTTTCGCGAGCGACGGCGTTGACGATAACAGAGGCACGGCCGTGCGGCCACCTGCATCGGCGCGACGGCGATGTGACAGCGATGCTTACCTGCCGCGCATCACCCGCGATCGGGACCGCGCACCGCGCGGCCGGGACGCGCATCGGGCAGCAGCGCGCCGTCGCGAATGACGAAGGCGCCGTTGACGATCACGAATTTCATGCCGGTGGCCGGCGCCGCCGGATTTCCGTAATGCGCCATGGCCGCGACCGTGGCCGCATCGAAGATGACGATGTCGGCATCGGCCCCCGGCGCGATGCGGCCCTTCGCCTTCATCTGCGGCGCGGCCTCTTCGAGCAGTTGCGCGGGTAACAGCGACGAGCGGCGGATCGCCTCCATCAGATCGAGGCGTCCCTCCTCGCGTACCCAGGTGCCGAGGATGCGTGTATAGGTGCCGGCGAGGCGCGGATGCGCGACCGCATCGGCCGGCAGCGGCCAGACTTCATCGGTCAGGACGCGGCCAGCCACGGTCAAGGGCACCGCGTCGCTGGCGAAAATGCCGCCAGGCACCAGCAGGGCGCGCGCCAGCAGATCGCGGTCGGCGGCCAGCCCCTCGTTCAGATAATGAATGATCGAAATGCCGCCCGGATCGGCGGCACGAATTTCGGCGAGACGATCGGCCGTTGCCGGGCGCTCGCCGGTCGCCACATATTCGATGTCGGAGGGGCCGATATCGAGATTGGGTAGATTTTCCGGCCGCAGGAAGGGCGCGCCGATGGTGGTCGAACCAGCGCCCCAGGGATAGCCCTCGGTGGTGATGCGCAGACCCTGACGTTGCGCCTCGGCGATCATGCCTGCGATGCGGTCGACCTCGCGCAGGGCCGAGCTGTTGAGATGGCAGATATGCATATGCGCGCCGGTGCCCGCCGCCACCGCGATCACTTCCTGGAAGCCTTCGATGGCGCCATTGGGCTCGCGGATGCTGCGGGTGCGGATATGGGTGAAGGTCGGCACGCCATATTGCGCGGCCAGACGCCCGGCCTCGTAATATTCGGTGCGGTTCGATGCCGGGGCATAGCCGGTCAGAAGACCGATGCCCAGCGCGCCCTCCTTCAGGCCCTGCTCGACAAGCGCCAGCACCGCCGCGGACTGTTCCGCGCCTGCCAGATCCTGCCAGCCCGGGAGGCCGAAATCGGCGACATAGCCTTGCGTACCGCGCGGCGTCGCGCCCGACAGCACCGCCTGGCGCGCAATCGCCCAGTTGACCGAGAAGCCGAAATTGAGCGGACGGCCTTCGCGCACGAGCTGGTCGTAGGTGGCGGCGACCGGCAGGGTGCCCGCTTCGAGTTCGAGCGCCGTGGTCACGCCGTCAAAAGCCTGCAGCCAGTTCGAGGGCACGGTCTGGGCATGAGAGTGAATGTCGATGAAGCCCGGCGCGACGACGAGACCCGCCGCATCGACCGTCTCGCGCCCCTTCAGCGGGGCCGCGGAAATGGCCACGATCCGTCCCTCGCGGATGCCGAGATGGCGGACGGCATCGAGACCCGATTCAGGGTCGATGACGCGGCCATCGGCAATGACCAGATCGAACGGCGTTTCCTCCTCGCCGCAAGCCGCCAGCAGCGGCAGCGCGGCCAGAACGAACGCCAGCGCCAGAATACGCCGGAGCATCGGAATTCCCCCTTCCCTGCGACTTACCTGCCATATCTGACACGCATCGGCGGCGTTGCGCAAACCGGCTGCCGCGGCCGCCCGGGCGTGATAAGACTGCGCGCATGGCACTGAGCGACCAACAACTCGAACGTTATGCGCGGCATATCGTGCTGAAGGAGATCGGCGGGCCCGGTCAGCAGAAACTGCTGAAGGCGCGGGTGCTGGTCGTCGGCGCGGGCGGGCTCGG
>JAUXOE010000226.1 GCA_030682415.1 Parvibaculum sp. | reverse complement strand
TCAGGCCCATAGGTGAAGCGCGCCCTGCCTGCTAGACTCATTTCCCATGAGCGGCACCGAGGCAGACCCCGACGACCATCCGAAACCGAAGGCCCGCGTCGCGGCGGCCTGGGCGGTTCACGCTTTCACGGCCTCGGGCGTCGTCACCGGCCTGCTGGCGATCGCGGCGCTGATCGCCGGCGATCTCCATCTGGCGCTGCTCTGGCTCGGCGCCGCGCTGATCATCGACGGTTTCGACGGGCCGATGGCCCGCAAGGTCCGCGTCAGCGAATATGCGCCGCGCTTCGACGGCGCCGTGCTCGACCTGGTGATCGATTACCTGACCTATACGGTGATCCCGGCACTCTTGATCTACCGTTTCGGCATGGTGCCGCCCGGCTGGGAGATCCCCGCCGCCGCCTTCATCATGACGACCTCGCTTTATTGCTTCGGCAATCGCGAGATGAAGACCAAGGACAATTATTTCTCGGGCTTCCCGGCGGTCTGGAACCTGGTGGTGCTTTATTTCTTCATCGCCGGCACCGGCCCATGGATCAATCTGGCGGTCATCGGGGCCCTGGGCATCCTGACCTTCGTACCGCTGAAATTCGTCCACCCGTTCCGGGTCGAGGCCCTGCGCCCCCTGACGCTGGCCATGACGGCGCTCTGGGCCGGCCTGACGCTCTGGCTGGTACTGGCCAGCACCCCGGCACTGGCGCCCGCCGAGGCCGCACCGGCGGCTTTCTGGGCCTTCTGGGCGGTCTCCCTCTATTTTCTGGTCCTCTGCGTCAAGCGCACGGCCGACGACCTGAAAGCGGCTGAAAAGCCCTGAAATCAAGCCCTTCCGCGGCTTGACAGGCCATCTTCCCCCTGTATATTGCCCGCCAATTCGGCCCGTGCCGCTTTCAAGGGCGGCGCGTCGGGCTTTTTTCGTTACATGGTGGGTTAAGCGATGTTCGCAGTCATCCGGACCGGCGGCAAACAATACAAGGTCGCAAAAGACGATGTGCTCGAAATCGAGCGGATCGAGGCGAAGGCCGGCGACAAGATCGATCTCGGCGATGTGCTGATGGTCGGCGGCGAAGGCGCGCCGAAAGTCGGCAGCCCGCTCGTGGCCGGCGCCAAGGTGAAGGCCGAAGTGGTCGAACAGACCCGCGGGCCCAAGCTGACGATCTTCAAGAAGCGTCGCCGTCAGAATTATCGCCGCAAGAACGGCCACCGCCAGGACCTGACGCTGGTCAGGATCCTCGACATCGCCGGCTAAGCGGCAGGGAGTAGAGACACATGGCTCACAAAAAGGCAGGCGGTTCCTCCCGCAACGGTCGCGACAGCGCCGGCCGCCGTCTCGGCGTCAAGAAGTTCGGCGGCGAGAACGTCATTTCCGGCAACATCATCGTACGCCAGCGCGGCACCAAGGTGCATCCGGGCGACAATGTCGGCATCGGCAAGGATCACACGATTTTCGCGACCCGCGAGGGCACCGTCGAGTTCCGCAAGCGCAAGAACGGCCGCGCCTTCGTGTCGGTCGTCCCGGCGGCGATGCCGTCGAACGCGGCGGATTGATCGCGGGGTGAACGCCACCTCGCAAGGTGGCGACCATCGAAATACGAAAGGGAGATGGGCCGCCATCTCCCTTTTTTCGTGCCCTTTCGGGGTTGGAAGGATTTCCCCGATGCAGGAAGAATTAAGAACGGAAAGATTGCTGCTGCGGCCGCTGCGCGACGACGACGCTGCAAGGCTGGCCGCGCTGGCCAATAACTGGAATGTCGCCCGGATGCTTGCGCGCATGCCCTTTCCCTACACGCTCGACATGGCGCATGACTGGATTGCGCGACAGACGGCGATGCGCCAAGAGGGCGAGGAGTTCGGCTATGCGGTGACCGATGGCGATGGTTTCGTCGGCGGTTGCGGCGTTCAGGCCCATGCCGACGGCACACATGAGATCGGCTACTGGATCGGCGAGCCTTTCTGGAACCGCGGCTATGCAACCGAGGCGGCGCGTCCCGTGCTGGCAGACGCGGTTGCCCGCTTCGGTGCGGAGACGATCGTCTCCGGTCACTTCGCCGAGAACCATGCCTCGGGCCGCGTGCTGACGAAACTCGGCTTCCGCTATACTGGCGAGGAGCACCGCTGGTGCGTGGCGCGGCAGGAAAATCTGCGCTGCCTGACCATGCGGCTGGCGCGAACGGACGTGTAGAATGAAATTTCTCGACCAGGCGAAAATCTTTATCCGTTCGGGCAATGGCGGCGCTGGCGCCGTCAGCTTCCGGCGCGAGAAGTTTATCGAGTATGGCGGACCCGACGGCGGCGATGGCGGCCGCGGCGGCTCGGTCGTGATCGAATGCGTCGAGGGTCTCAACACGCTGATCGATTACCGTTTCCAGCAGCATTACAAGGCCAAGACCGGCATGCACGGCATGGGCAAGAACCGCTCCGGCGCCAATGGCGCCGATGTGGTGCTGAAGGTGCCCGCCGGGACGCAGGTGTTCGAGGAAGACGGCGAAACGCTGATCGCCGACATGACCGAACTGGGCCAGCGCATCGTGCTCGCCAAGGGCGGCAATGGCGGCTTCGGCAACGCCTATTTCAAGAGCTCGACCAACCAGTCGCCGCGCCACGCCAATCCCGGTCAGGACGGGATCGAGAAATGGATCGTGCTGCGGCTGAAGCTGATTGCGGACGCCGGTCTTGTCGGACTGCCCAATGCCGGCAAGTCGACCTTTCTCGCCGCTGTCAGCGCCGCCAAACCGAAAATCGCCGACTATCCTTTCACCACGCTCAATCCCGGTCTCGGCGTCGTCACCGTCGACACGCGCAGCTTCGTGCTGGCCGATATTCCGGGCCTGATCGAAGGCGCGCATGAAGGCGCCGGCCTTGGCGATCGTTTTCTCGGCCATCTCGAACGTTGCAGCATCCTGATCCATCTGGTCGACGGGACGCAGGACGATGTGGCCGAAGCCTATGAGGTGATCCGCGGCGAGATCGAGGCCTATGGCGCCGGCCTCGAGGACAAGCCCGAAATTCTCTGCCTTAACAAGGCCGATGCGCTGACCGAAGAGGAACGCGCCGAGAAGAAGCAGCGGCTCGAAGAAGCAAGCGGCGGCAAGGTGCATCTCCTGTCGGGCGTCTCGGGCGAGGGCGTGACTGCCGTGTTGCGGCTCGTTGCCGATGCGATCGCGGAAAACCGGGCGCGCGAACGCAAGGCCGAAGCGCAGGACGAGGACGAAGAGGGCTGGAAGCCATGAGCAGCTCATATCTCGCGCAAGCGCAGCGCGTTGTCGTCAAGATCGGCTCGGCGCTCCTGACCGATGCCGAGACCGGCAAGCTCAACCGCACCTGGCTGCAGGCGCTGGTCGAAGATGTGGCGCGCATGCGGGCGCGCGGCCAGGAAGTGCTGATCGTTTCGTCCGGCGCCATTTCGCTCGGCCGACGCGCGCTGAAACTGGCACCCGGCAAGCTGAAGCTCGAGGAAAGCCAGGCCGCCGCCGCGGTCGGCCAGATCGGGCTTGCACATGCGTTCCAGGAAATGTTGTCGGCCTATGGCCATTCCTGCGCGCAGATTCTGGTGACGCTGGAAGACACCGAAGAGCGCCGCCGCTATCTCAATGCCCGCTCGACCATCTCGACACTGCTGAAACTCGGCGCGGTACCCGTCATCAACGAGAACGACACGGTGGCGACGACCGAAATCCGCTATGGCGACAATGATCGCCTCGCCGCCCGTGTCGCCAGCATGATGTCGGCCGATTGCCTGGTCCTGCTGTCCGATGTCGACGGCCTCTACACGGCCCCGCCCCATCTGCCCGGCGCGACACACCTGCCGGAGATCGCCGAGATCACGCCCGAAATCGAAGCGATGGCCGGCGGCGCCGCCAGCGAATATTCGCGCGGCGGCATGAAAACGAAACTCGCGGCCGCCCGCATCGCCACCGAAGGCGGTGCCCGCATGGCGATTGCCGACGGCCGCCGTCTTCATCCGCTGCAAGCCGTCGAGGAAGGCGCGCGCTGCACCTGGTTCGCCGCCCATTCGACGCCTTATGCGGCGCGCAAGCGCTGGATCTCGGGATCGCTGAAAAGCCTCGGCACGCTGGTGATCGATGACGGCGCCGTCAAGGCGCTGGTGCAGGGCCGCAGCCTGCTGCCGGCCGGCGTCGTTGCGGTCGACGGCACGTTCGACCGCGGCGACGCGGTCAGCGTGCGCGACGGCGCGGGCCGCGAAATCGCCAGCGGCCTCGTCGCCTATTCAAGTGCAGATGCCCGACAAATCGCCGGTCATTCGAGTGGTGAAATCGAGGAATTGCTTGGTTATTCCGGTCGCGCCGAAATGATCCATCGCGACGATCTGGTGCTGAAGAAAAGCTGAGACCGTTGAAACCGGCGCCGCTGCCTGAGATACTTCGCGGGGCCGCGTGCAGAGGAAGGGGACCGCCCCATGACGATCGTGAAAATGAGCACGGAAAAGCAGGACGTCGCCACCCTGATGGCCGGGATCGGCCGTGCCGCGCGCGCCGCCGCGACCACGCTCGCGCGCATCCCGACCAAGCAGAAAGACGCCGCGCTGCTGGCCGCCGCCATGGCCGTGCGCGCCAATGTCGACGACATTCTGACGGCCAATGCCGACGATGTGTCGGACGCCGTGAAAAATGGTCTGGCACCCGCGATGATCGACCGCCTGACACTCGACACGAAACGCGTCGAGGCGATTGCCCGCGCGCTGGAGGAAATCGCCGCCCTGCCAGATCCCGTCGGCACGAAGATCGCCGAATGGGACCGCCCCAACGGCTTGCATATCGAGCGCGTCCGCACACCGCTCGGTGTCATCGGCATCATTTATGAAAGCCGCCCCAATGTGACGGCCGATGCCGGCGCACTCTGCCTGAAATCCGGCAACGCGGCGATCCTGCGCGGCGGCTCGGAAGCCCTGCGTTCAAGCAAGGCGATCCATGCCGCACTGCTCGAAGGCATCATCGCGGCCGGCCTGCCCGAAGCCGCGATCCAGCTGGTGCCGGTCGCCGATCGCAGCGCCGTCGGCGAAATGCTGCGCGGGCTTGACGGTCATCTCGACGTCATCGTGCCGCGCGGTGGCAAGAGCCTTGTTGCCCGTGTGCAGGATGAGGCGCGCGTGCCGGTCTTCGCGCATCTGGAAGGGATCTGCCACGTCTATGTCGACCGCGACGCCGATCTCGACATGGCGCGCAACATCGTTCTGAATTCGAAGCTGCGGCGCACCGGCATTTGCGGCGCAGCCGAAACGCTGCTGGTCGACGAGGCCTGTGCCGCGACACATCTGAAGCCGCTGGTCGAGGCGCTGCTGGCCGCGGGCTGCGAGGTGCGCGGCGACGCCGCCACGCGCGCTGTCGACACGCGTGTCAAAGCGGCAACGGAAGAAGACTGGATCACCGAATATCTCGACGCCATCATCGCGGTGCGCGTGGTCGGTGGCATCGATGCAGCGATGGCGCATATCGTCGAATACGGTTCGGCACATACCGAAGCGATCGTGACGGGAAATGCGGCGACGGCGCGCCGTTTCCTGACCGAACTCGACAGCGCCATCCTGCTGCACAATGCCTCGACGCAATTTGCCGATGGCGGCGAGTTCGGCATGGGTGCCGAGATCGGCATCGCCACCGGCAAGTTCCATGCGCGCGGGCCGGTCGGCGTCGAGCAACTGACCAGTTTCAAATACATGGTGCGCGGCAACGGCCAGGTGCGGCCCTGACGGACAAACGCACATGACGCGGCGCGGCGAGCTGTTGGCACCGGGCCTGACGGTCGGCCTGCTCGGCGGCTCCTTCAATCCGGCGCATGAGGGCCACCTGCATGTTACGCGAATGTGCCTGCGCGCGCTTCAGCTCGACCGCGTATGGTGGCTGGTTTCACCGGGAAATCCGCTGAAGTCCGAAATCGGCATGGCGCCTTATGCCGACCGCATCGCCTCGGCCAAGGCGATGGCGCAGGACCCGCGCATTTGCGTGTCGGACATCGAAGCCCGCCTCGGCACGCGCTACACCGTCGACACGCTGGCGGCGCTGGCGGAACGCCATCCCGACATTCGCTTCGTCTGGCTGATGGGCGCCGACAACATGATCGAGTTGCCGCGCTGGCAGCGCTGGCGCGAAATCGTGGGCCTCGCGCCGATCGCCGTCTATCCAAGGCCGGGATACACACTGAAGGCGCGCCTGTCGCCCGCCGCAACGGCGCTCCGGGCCTACACATTCGATGCCAGCGACGGCCATCTGCTGGCCGGCCGCGCGCCGCCGGCGCTGATCTTTCTCGAAGGGCCGGAAAACCGCCAATCGGCGACCGAAATCCGCCGTCATGGCGGCTGGCCGCAGCGGACGTGACGGGCCGTCGCAGAAGCTTGTAAATCCGGTCATTGAACTTGACGCCCGCGAACCCTATTGTCGGTAGGCCGGTGTCCGCCATCGGACGCGGGCCTTGTCGGAGTTACCAGAACAAGGAGCCTGTTCCTGACCAGTCAATCAACGGACCGCAAGGTCCAGCGTCAGCCCGCAAGGGCAACTACCACAAAGCAAGGCGGCGTCGCAAAGCGCGCCGCATCGAAGAAGACCCCGAAAGCCGCCGAGGCGGCGGGGGCCGAAGCAGCCCGATCCGCCGCGCAAGCGGCTGCCGCCGAAAGATCGTCCGCCATGCTCGCGCTCGTCATCAAGAGCCTGGATGAGGACAAGGCAGAAGACATTGTTTCCATCGACCTCGCCGGAAAGACGCCCATTGCCGATCACATGGTGGTGGCGAGCGGCCGTTCGCAGCGCCATGTCGGCGCCGTGGCCGACCATCTCGTCCGCCGCCTGAAGGAAGCGGGCTTCGGGACCTCGCAGGTCGAGGGCATGAAACAGGGCGATTGGGTGCTCATCGACGGCGGCGACGTGCTGATCCACGTCTTCCGGCCGGAGGTGCGCGAGTTCTACAAGCTGGAGAAGATGTGGTCGGCCGATATCCCGGCGGACCAGCTGGCCGTCTGAGGCGACGCTCCCTCACGACCGCGCCAGGCGCTTCTCCCCGCGTTCGCAATTGACCGGCGCCGGGCCGGACGGGGAGTATATGCGCGTTCAAATCTGTGCCGTGGGCCGGCTGCGTGCCGGACCGGAAAAGCAACTCCTCGACGACTATCTGTCCCGCCTCGACGCGAGCGGCCGCGCCATCGGCATCGCAACCGCACCACTTGTCGAGGTGGAGGAAAAGCGCCGCCTTGGCGACGCCGCCCTGAAAGCGCGTGAAGGCGAATTGCTGCAGACCGCCGCTGCCAAAGGCGCGTTGATCGTGGCGCTGGACGAACGCGGCCGCGCCGAACCGAGCGAAGCATTTGCAAAACGTCTGGGTGACTGGCGCGACAGCGGCACAAGCGATGTCGCCTTCCTGATTGGCGGCGCCGGCGGCCTCGCCCCACAGATCCGCGACAGCGCCGCCCATATTCTCGCCTTCGGTCCCGCAACCTGGCCACATATGCTGGCGCGGGTGATGCTGGCGGAGCAGCTTTACCGTGCGGTAACGATACTTTCCGGTCACCCCTATCATCGCGCCTGACCGGCGGCGGGCAAGTGGACACCCTGCAGCACATGCACTAATTTGACGTTCCGCTCGCCGAGGGCGCAGCGATTCGACGCTCAATGGCGCGCGTATTTTCTGGATCAACATGGCTTCAATGACCGGCGTTCGACCCCTTGTTCTGGCTCTGCTGGACGGCTGGGGCGTCCGGGCGGAGCGCGAGGCAAACGCCATCGCGCTGGCACGGACGCCGATATACGACCGGCTTGCCGCAACCGCGCCGCGCACATTTCTGGCGGCGGCGGGCGGCGCGATCGGCATTGCACCCGGCGGCGCGGCCTATCCGCAAGCCGCCTATGCAACGCTGGGCGCGGGCCGCGCCATCGAACAATCGGCAACCGCCATCGCGCGCCTTTTGCATGGCAATGGCGCGGCAAGCCTCGCCACCCATCCGACGCTGCAAAAGCTGATCGCTCGCGTCAGGCCGCTGGGCGGCGCCGTGCACCTGATCGGCATGGTGACGCCGTCCGGCATTGCCGGTCAGCAACGCCACATGGCGGTGCTGGCGGCGCTGTTGAGCCATGAGGGCGTCAAGGTCTGCATCCATGCCGTCATGGACGGCCAGGACACCAGGCCGCAAAGCGGCATCGAACATCTGGCCGAATTTCTCGACGACATCGCCGGCGCCCAAAATGCGGGGCTCGCCAGCATCATGGGCCGCGCCTACGGCTTCGACGAAAACGCCGATCCGGCGGCGCTCGTCGAGGCTTGGCACGCGCTTGCCGAAGCGGCCGGTCCGGTGGCCGAATATCCGACCGCCTATCTCGATCAATGCTATCGCAAGGGTCTCAGCGACGACCGCATACCGCCGGCGCTTGCCCCCGGCTATCGCGGGTTCCGGCAGGACGACGCATTGTTGCTGGTCAACCTGCAGCCGAACGACGCGCAGCTATTGATGAACGCGCTTGTCGATCCGGTCGCGGCAGAATTGACGCAACGGGCGCCGGCGTTTTGCGGCACCTGTTCGCTCGTCAGCATGGGCGCGCGCCCCGGCGACAGCGTCGAAGCGCTTTATCAAAGCGCCACCTTCGGCGCCAGCTTCAGCGAAACCCTGTCGCGCGGCGGGCAGACGCAGCTGGTGCTGACGGAGACCGCGGTCGAGAGCAATTTCTGGAACTTCGCACGCGGCGGCCATCCGGAACTCTTTCCGGGCGAGACCGTGCTCGTCGCCGAAACGCCGGCGCGCATCGACAAGCGTCCCGAACTTGCATCGGCGACGTTGACGGCCGAAGTGCTTGCCGCGCTCAAGGCGCGCGACCGCGACGTCATTGTCGTCGAGTTCGCCAATGCCGCCATGCTGGGGCGCACCGGCAATATGCGCGCGACCATCGCCGCCATCGAGGCGGTCGACAAATGTCTCGGAAAGATCGCCGCACAGATCGAAAAACGCGGCGGCGTTCTGGCGCTTTGCGGTACCTATGGCAAAGCCGAATTGATGATCGATCCGGAAACCGGCGGCCCCTGGCGGGCGACGACGACTTCGGATGTGCCCTTCCTGCTGGCCGGCGGACCGCGCGGCCTGACAATGGACAGCGGCACCCTTGCCGATGTCGCCCCGACGCTGCTGCAGCTTCTCGGGCTGCGCGCGCCGCCCGGGATGACCGGTCGTTCGCTGCTCGCGGCGAGCGAAGCGCAGAGCCGGATCAGTGCCTGATTTCCTGCACATCCGGCCGAAGGCGCTGCTGCTGGCGGCGGCACTGGGCGCAAGCGGACTTCATGGCGCGCAGGCCGAGACCGCTGAACCCGGCGAACTCGACTCCCTGCAACGGCAGATCGAATCGAGCCTCGAGAAAAGGAAAGCGCTCGAGGCACAATCCGAGGCCGCCCGCCGGGAAGCAGACGAGATACGTCGCGCGCTGATCGAAACGGCGGCGCGCGTGCAAACGCGGGAAGCCGACGTTTCGGCCTCGGAGGACCGTTTGCAGGAATTGCGCACCGCCGAGGCGATGGTCACCGTTCAGCTCGAGCGCCGCCGCGCTGCAATGGCTGAACTGCTCGCCGCACTGACAAGCCTTGACCGGCAGCCGCCCCCGGCGCTGGCTGTGCGCCCCGACGATGCGCTGGCCTCCGCCAGAAGTGCCATGCTGCTCGGCGCCGCCGTCCCCGAACTTCAGGCCGAAGCCACCGAACTGCGCCTGCGCCTCGATGAGCTGGCGCGGCTGCGGCGCGACATCATGGCCGAACGCGAAACGCTCGGCGAGACGAAGGTCCTGCTCGAAGGCGAAAGGACAACGCTCGAGGCCCTGCTTCAGCGCAAGCTCGAACAACAGGCAAAGCTGAGCGAAGCGGTGGAAAGCGAACAGGCCCGCGCCGAGCGCCTGTCGCGGCAGGCGACCGACCTGACCGACCTCATTGCACGCCTGGAAGCCGGTGCGGCCGAAAGACTGCCGATGCGCCGGCCCGAGCCGCGACCCCAGATGCAAGCGGCGGCAAAACCGCCGGCAGCGCCCTCAAGCGCCGAGCCGGCGGATGCCCGCATGGCCGTGCTGCGGCCGCCCGCCGGACCGCCGGCCATGCCCTCCTCGCGGCTGTTTTCGGACGCCAAGGGGCTGATCCGCCCGCCGGTGGCCGGCAGGATCGTCCAGCACTTCGGCGCACCGGACGGGATCGGCGGCACCAATCAGGGGCTGATCATCGAAACGCGCCCGGATGCACACATTATTGCCCCTTTTGACGGTAGAATCTCTTATGCGGGCCCGTTTCGCCGCTACGGGCAACTCTTGATCATATCGGTCGGCGAAGGGTACCATGTGCTACTGGCGGGCATGACGAGGATCGACGGTGCGGTGGGCCAAAGCATTCTAGCCGGCGAGCCCGTCGGCACGATGGGTTCATCGCCGTCCAGCGACGATCCGGCCGCACGAAATGACGAAACGGGACGCAACGGGACAGCACGCCGCGGCCCCGCGCTCTATATCGAAATCCGGAAAGACGGCAGCCCGATCGATCCCCGACCCTGGCTGACGATGAGTGACAAGAAGGCAAGTGGGTAAATGAACAAGTCTGTTTTCGCCGGTTTCACCGTCGGCCTGTGCCTGTCCGTCGGCGCCTTGCTGGCCTTCCAGCCCGGCGCGCTGAATTCGGCGGCCTATGCCAATGATCAGAACACCTATCGCCAGCTGAACCTGTTCGGCGACGTTTTCGAGCGCGTGCGCGCCGACTATGTCGAGCCGACAGACGACTCCAAACTGGTCGAGTCGGCCATCAACGGCATGCTGACGTCGCTCGATCCGCATTCGAGCTATCTGACGCCCAAGAGCTTCCGCGACATGCAGGTGCAGACGCGCGGCGAATTCGGCGGCCTCGGCATCGAGGTGACGATGGAAAATGGCGTCGTCAAGGTGGTCACACCGATCGACGACACCCCGGCCAGCCGCGCCGGCATGCGCCCCAACGACTACATCACCCATATCGACGGCACGCAGATCCTCGGCATGACGCTGAGCGACGCGGTCGACAAGATGCGCGGGCCGTCCAACTCGTCGGTGACGCTGACGGTCGTCCGCCAGGGCCGTGACGAGCCTTTCGACGTGAAGCTGACGCGCGCCATCATCACCATCAAGTCGGTGCGCTCCAATCGCGAGGGCGACATCGGCTATATCCGCATCACATCGTTCAACGAACAGACGTCCGACCTGCTCGGCAAGGCGATCGCCGATCTGACGAAAGAGATCGGTCAGGCGCGCCTGAAGGGCTACATCATCGACATGCGCAACAATCCGGGCGGCTTGCTCGATCAGGCCATCTCGGTCAGCGACGACTTCATGGATGGCGGCGAGATCGTTTCGACGCGCGGCCGCCATGCCGAAGACACGCAGCGCTACAACGCGCGCTCCGGCGACATCACGCGCGGAAAGCCGATTATCGTGCTCGTCAATGGCGGCTCGGCCAGCGCCTCGGAAATCGTGGCGGGCGCCCTTCAGGATCATCGCCGCGCGACGGTTCTGGGAACGCGCTCCTTCGGCAAGGGTTCGGTGCAGACAATCATTCCGCTCGGCTCCGACGGCGCCTTGCGCCTGACGACGGCGCGTTACTACACGCCGGCCGGCCGCTCGATCCAGGCCAAGGGCATCGAGCCGGACATCATCGTCCTCCAGACCGATCCCGACGACGAGACGAAGAAGAAAGCCAGCGCGATCGGCGAGTCGGCCCTGCCCGGCCATCTGGCGGCCGAAGAAGGCGACGAGCAAGGCGGCTCCGACAGCTTCGTGCCCAAGGACAAGGCCGAGGACCGGCAACTTCTCTACGCCATCGATCTGATGAACGGTGTTCGCAAAGACGCTGCCTTTATCGGCGGCACGACATCGAGCGCCATGGCCAACTGAGAATGGGTTGTCCGAAACGCCCCGTCGCAGCCGGAGACGAATTGCAAGCATGGGTGCGAAGATAGGGGCGAAGAGCGCTGGCCTGAGCGACGGGCAAGCGCAGAGCGAGCGGATCGGATTCGGCGCTCTGGCCGTGGCAACTCTTCTTGTCGCGCTTGTCTATGGCGGCACGCTTGTCTGGCTGTTTCTTGCCGACAATCGTCTGGCCGGCGAACCCGTGGTGCGCCTCGCGCTGGCGGTCGAGGAAACGGTCGAGACGCCGGTCGCAGATGAGACCGACGTCAATGCGGACGACGACATTGCCGCGACCGTACCGGAAATATCCGACGAGCTGAGCGACGAAGAGCAGGCCCTGGTCGACGCGGCGCGGCGGCTCGAGGAGAGCACGATTGCCGAGGACGTCGCATCGCAGGTGCGCATCGTCGGTGCCGAAAGCGTCTCCGGCGGCGACACCTTGCGTGACACCGCGCCGCCGATCGTCTTGCCGCCGGTCCCCGATCCGGCGCTGGTTGAAAATTCCGCACAAGGACCGCTGCCGAAAATCGCACCGGATGGCCGCTGGCCCTACCAGGTCTATGCGCGGCCCGTGCCCGCCGGCACGCCGGCGACGCGGCGTGTCGCCATTGTCGTCAGCGGCATGGGGATCAGCGAAAGCGCGACGGCGCATGCCATCGAAACCCTGCCGCCCGAAGTGACACTGTCATTCGCGCCCTACGGTCCCAACCTCCAGGACTGGATTGCGAAAGCGCGCGCGGCCGGTCATGAAGTCCTGCTTGAATTGCCGATGGAACCTTTCGGCTATCCGCAGAACGATCCCGGTCCCTACACGCTTCTGACCAGTCTTTCGCCGGAAGAAAACCTGACGCGGCTTGAATGGCTGATGAGCCGCTTCACCGGTTATGCCGGCGTGATGAACTATCAGGGTGCCCGCTTCACGACATCGGTCGTCTCCGTCGAGGCGATGATCGGCGCGCTGAAGGCGCGCGGGCTGTTCTATGTCGACAATGGCGCTTCGGCACGCAGCGTCGCGCCGCAGCTCGCGCGCGACGCCGGCATGCCCGTTGTGCTCGCGACGCGGATCATCGATCCGGTGCAGAACCCGCAAGTGATCGCAACCTCGCTCGACGTGCTGGAAGAGGCGGCCACAGACGGTGTCGCGATCGGCGTCGCCTCGGGTTTCCCGGTGACCGTCGATGCCGTGGCGAAATGGGCAGCGACACTCGGCGAAAGGAACTTCGTTCTGGTTCCCGTGACCGCCGTCGCGAACTGACGAAGGAAGAACAGCCGCCATGCCGCGCCACAGCGACAACACCACGCCGGTCGATCCCGCAACGCTGCCCTATCGCCCCTGCGTCGGCATCATGCTGATCAATCGCGATGGCCTCATCTGGGCCGGCAACCGGATGATGAGCGGCGGCGCGCACGAATTGACAGGCGCCGCGCTGACCTGGCAGATGCCGCAGGGCGGCATCGACGACGGCGAAGAGCCGCGCGATGCGGCACTGCGCGAACTGAAAGAGGAAACCGGAACCGACAAGGCGCGCATCATCGGCGAGACGAGGGACTGGCTCACTTACGATTTGCCGCCACATCTCGCCGGCATCGCGCTGAGAGGAAAGTATCGCGGGCAGAAGCAGAAATGGTTCGCGATGCGCTTTCTGGGGACGGACCAGGACATCGACATTGCCGCCGACGATCGCCAGGAATTCAGCGAATGGGCCTGGGTGCCGCTCGATGAATTGCTGGGCCTGATCGTGCCGTTCAAGCGCTCCGTCTACGAACAATTGATCGTCGAACTGGGTCCGCTGGCGGTGCCGGGACAGTGAATTGACGGCAAAACACCCCCTCTGTCACAAAACTGTCACGAAACTGTCATAAACAGCCGCTGGCCCGGGGATAACCGGGTCCGGGAACATGCTTTATCCCCGCCTGAAAAATAATTTATCCCCGGGTTCGGCAAGGGCCGATGCCGATCGGGCCGATTCGCCCGGCCGGCTGAAACGGACGGCGCGGTTCAGACCGCCGCGCGCGCCAGACGCCAGTTGCGGAAACGCCAATAGGTCCAGGCGAGCGGCGAGATCGTGCGCATCAGCGCGCCATGCGGCTTGAGGCCGGCGGCCTTGCCGACCATCGAGATCAGACGCTCGACATGCTGGCGGCGATAGAGACCGAGTGCGCGCTTCTCATAGGCGTTCGCGAAACGCACACGCTCATAGGGCACGCTGCCGTCCAGCGGCGTGTTGGCCGCGTAATAGGCGCAGGCCAGTTCGTCGTCATCGGCTTCCGAGATACGGCTGAGCGCGACGCGGATGCGCGCGAGGACGGACGGCCGCGCTTCATCGAGATCGTTGAAGCGATCATAGAAGAGTTTGTAGTGACGAAATTCGTCGGCGGCGATATTGGCCGCGATCTGTTTCAACACCGGCTCGTCGGTCGCATCCTTGATGGCGGTGTAATAGGACGAGGTGCCGCTCTCGACAACGCAGCGCGCGATCAGCTCGCCGCCGCGGCTGCCGCGCACCGACTGGATGGCGTCGATCGGGATCGAATAGCCGTCGCGGAAACGCTTGAAGGCTTCATCGAAATTGAAATCGGGATCAGCAAGTTCGGCCCAGCGCGCCAGCGCCTGCCCGTGCTGCACTTCCTCCGCGCCCCACTGGTGAATCGTCGCCTTGATTTCCGGTCGGTCGGAAAAGACGTTGCAGAGATAGGTCACGTAGTCGGGCGCGTTGAATTCGACCATCGCGGCTGCCTTGACGGCGCGCAGGATCTCGGGATCGACCTTTG
>JAUXOE010000212.1 GCA_030682415.1 Parvibaculum sp. | reverse complement strand
CGACGGAATGGTGTCCGATTGCCGAAAGTGTCCGGGAAGTCCCGCGGATTGGCAAAATTTCAGAGAGGAGCTCCAAGCATCAACAGACAACATTCGCGCAACTGCGATCGGCAGGGCGAAGCTCAAACCAAGCGTTACGTCCGGGTGTCCAAAATCCCATGGCGGGGATTGTGTTTTGCGGCCTTGCTCCCCATTCGGATTGAAGGGATTATGCCGATCTCTGCGGCGCGCAGCGCGGCAACGAAACCGGGGGGCCGATGTCGACAAACAACCAGCCGCTGATGGATTACATTCCGAACAGGCATCTGCTCAGCCTGAGCGGCACGCCATATTTCTGGAACATCAACGGCATCCGGAAGGACGGGGACAAGGCTATCGTGTCTGGATGGGCGCTGCCTGCTGGCGGGCGGATCCGTTCGTCCAATATCCTGATCGACGGCAACAAGAGGGGCCGCGTCAACTTCAGCGAGAACGAAACCGTCGCCCGTCTCTATCCATGGTGGCCGAATGCGCGGATGTCCCAGTTTTCGCTGGAGGTGTCTGTCGCCGAATTCGATTTGATGGCGAGAGAGGAAATTGTGGTCGAAAGCACGTCGGCCGAAACCTCCGACGGTGGAAGGCGTAACAAGACAGCTTTCTATTTCCGTCCCGCAGACATGCAATCTGCCTTTCCCGACGAAGTCATCAGCAGCCGGATCGGTACGAACAATCCGTTCCAGTTTTCAATGAGCGGATTGACGCTGGCGCGGCAGTTCACGCGCGTCTTCGAAGCGGCCACGGAAAGGAAGTGGACGGATAACGATATGATCTGCGACTGGGGTTGTGGATCGGGGCGTGTGGCCCGGCATATCGTGCGCGATCTAGCGCCCCATCAGGAATTCATCGGTTTCGATATCGATGGTCCTGCCGTCGAGTGGGCCACCCGCCATATCGCCCCAATGTTCCGGCAAACCGAGATGGAGCCGCCCCTTCCGTTTGACGCCGGCGGCATCGATGTCGTCTATGCCTATTCGGTGTTCACGCATCTGACGTTGCCGCATATTCGCAAATGGGTGTCCGAAATGGCGCGCGTTATCAAGAAGGGCGGCCATTTCATCTTCACGATCCTCAGCGACACGGCTCTCGTTGCGTTGATGCCCTATGCCGACGAGGCGCTCATTGCCCAGTTCAGCTCGCAGGGCGGGTATGACATCGTCAAGAATGCGCAGCTCGAAAGCATCAATGTTTCCGGCGATTATTATCGGAATGCCTGGTACACAAAAAATGTCATCCGGAATGAACTGCAGGAACTGTTCGAGGTGTTGCTGATCGAAGAGAACTTCCACTTCTATCAGGATGTCGTGGTCTGTCGCCGCCGATAGGCGGAAGTCTCTGTCTTCAGGTCTTGGCATTGCGGGGCAATATAGTAAACAGGATGCGTCAGGGGACGCGCCCGCCAATGCCGGAGACCGAATGCCGCAGATTTATCTTCATATCGGACTGCACAAGACCGGCACGACCGCCATCCAGAGCGTTCTATTCAATAATGCGGCAGCGATAGCGCGGCAGGGCATTCACCTGTCATGCGCCGGTATACCGCCTGCCGCCCCGCTGGGGCATCATGAACTTGCCTGGGCACATTCGCGCAAGCCAGATCTAATGGCAAAATGGGATGATCTGGCGCAGGAGATCACATCGACCGCCGCGGGCCGCCTGATCATTACGTCCGAGGAGTTCTGTGTATTGGGCGCCGAGTCGATCGCCCGGATCGGCGATTTTTTCGCCCGTTTCGGCGGCGCAAGGATCGTCGTCTATCTGCGCAATCAGGTCGATCTCGGCGAGTCGCTCTATCGCACCGACGTCCTGCATTACTCGGTCAAGGCGCAGATTGGTCAGTATCTTCAGCGCACCCGCACCCGGCTTGACTATCAGGCGCTTCTGGACGACTGGACCGCCGCCTTCGGCAAAGACAATGTCACCGTGCGGCTCTATGAGAAATCGGATCTGACCGATGGCGTCCTTTCCGATTTCTGCCGCATTGTCGGCCTGGATGCTGCCGGGCTTGAGATTCCGCCCAATGATATCAATCACGGGTTGTCATTCGACGCTATCGTTCCGATCCAGAAAATGCGGCAATACGGCCTCGACAAGACGGCGGTCGACCGGTTTATCATGTGGGCTTATCGTCACAACGAGGGCCGGTTCACCTGCCTCAGCAAGTCGGAGGCGGCAGCGTTCATGAAGTCTTTCGAGGCCTCCAATCGCGCCGTCGCCCGGCAATTTTTCGATCGAGATACACTGTTTCATGAGTTTGCCGAACGCAGCGAGGAGCCGCTGATTCCCGTCGAGGTCATGGCATCCACATTGGCAAGGGTCTTCGGAAAATCGTGACTGGTCCCATTTTCTCCAATGACGGCATCTGCCCCATCTGCGAAGACGGCGTGACGTTCAATGCCTGGAACGAACATCTCCGCGATCACTACCTCTGCGCCCGGTGCGGTTCGATTCCCCGCGAACGTGCGATCATGGTCGCGATCGACAAGTTTTATCCGAACTGGCGCGAGCTTCGGATCCATGAATCCAGTCCCGCAAACCGGGGCGTCAGCAAGAAGCTTGCAGAACAATGTCCGGGTTATGTCGCGACCCAGTTTCATGCGTCGGTGCCAGAAGGTTCCCGGCATCCCGAGCGGGGCTGGCGGTGCGAGAATCTAGAACGGCAGACTTTTTCCGATGCATGCTTTGACCTGGTCATCACCCAGGACGTGCTGGAGCACATGTTCGACCCCGATGCCGCCTGTCGCGAGATCGCGCGAACGCTTAGGCCGGGTGGCGCGCATATCGCAACGACGCCGATGGTGAGGCGGGCTCAGCCGACCATTGTCTGTGCCGAACGGAATCCAGACGGATCCATAAATCACCTTCAGCCGCCGGACTATCACGGCAACCCTGTTGATGAGCAAGGATCGCTCGTCACCTTCTGGTGGGGGTACGATCTTGCCAGCCGGATCGACCGGGTTGCGCCGTTCAACACCATGATCTGGTCGGTCGAGGATCGCGGTCGCGGCATCGATGGGCCGTTGAACGAGGTGCTGGTCAGTTTTCGAACACAATAGCGGTGGCGAGGCGCTTCGCCTCCTGTGTTGCGCGCATGAAATCCCGGATAGTCGAAAACCGATTTCGGATGCTTTCCGGATACCGCTAATCTCTCAGTGGGGCGGCATCATCGGCCAGGAAAGATTCGTCAAATCCTTCGCGAAAATAGGGCCGATAGGCGGGCATGACCTCTGCTAGTTCCCGGCGCAATACCTGCCTCTCTTCGCCTGTCAGTATGTCGTAGGAAGCGAATGCGTCGGGCTTTTCCCAATAGAGTTTGTAGATGCCGGTGACGAAGGCACGGTGATCCTCCTTCGACATCGGTATGTGATTGGCCAAGCGTATAATCTCGGTCAATGACGACGGCAGGCTTGAATTCGAATTTTCCTTACGTGCTGCTGTGTCCATGCCCGACCAGTCATCGATGCCAATCATCGAAAGGAAGTCGGTTACGATCGTCCCGCCGACCTATTGATTCCGGTCATATGGCGCAAGGAGGAGGGATATGCCGGGACGCATCCATCGGGAGAGCTGCATCCGGAAACTCGCGTCGTAGGGCCTGTGTTCCAGACTCAGCGGACGCATCCGGCGATGCGTTTCATCCCGAACGATCTGATTATATGCTGAAACAATCAGATCATCGGGGCGCCGCAGATATGCGATCGCCGTGACGTCATGCGATGCGAAGGCGGGCAGAAAGGCATCGATGTCCAGCGACCTGCCGACCAGCATCTCGGAACTTATCAGCAAGGTGGTCGCATTTTTTTCAGCCGCTTCGGCCAGCAGCGTTTCAATCTCTGCCCGCCCCCGTTCGGGAGAGCCATCCTCCCCATAGAACTCCCGTATCAACGGATGATGGCTTATCTGCCTCTTGTCCGGTGTGTCAGGCGTCTTGTAGTAGACGCCACGGGCCAGCAGCCACGGAACGTTTCTTTTCAGGTTTATCTGAAGAAATGTCGTCCCGGTCTTATGGAGGCCAATGTGAAGAACAACGTGCATGGGCGTGCGTCCGGCGGGTTAAATTTCTTCAGAATTCCCCGTCCCGGCTTTCAACCTCAGACTTTCTGGAGAACCAAGGCAGCTTGCCAGAAACGCGCCGGATCGTCGACATGGGCGCGCACCGTGAATTCGGGTGCCCAGTTCGCCTCGAAGAAGCTGATCGGGCAGACGGCGTCACCATAGACGGTCGCGTCGCGGAAATCGCCGCCGCCGGTCGGGAGATAGACAAATTGTCCCGCGTCGTAGGCCGGCAGCATTGCTATCGCGTAGTCAGAGAAACGCTGCAGGCCGATATGCCACGCGCTTTCGAGCTGCTGGTCTTTCAATCCGGCGACAAATTCGAGAAAGCGTCGCGGTTCGATGGTCATCGCCACAATGGCGCCCGGGCGCGTCACTCGCTTGAACTCGTTCATCCAGTGGCGATGCACGTTCTCCGGCAGATGCGTGAAGACAGAATAAGCCAAGATGACGTCCATGCTGGCGTCGGCATAGGGAAGCCGTCCGAGCGGCTCGATCTGCTCCAGGTTGCCGGGTATGCCCAGCGAACGGCAGGTTTCGATGATGACCGGATCGATATCGACGCCATGCAGGCCGCTTTCGGCGACATCCTTCCAGAAGTAGCGCAGGTAGCGTCCCCAGCCGGTGCCGAAATCGAGAATGCGTGCACCTGCATGAAGGGGGTTTCCGGCCCTGGCGGCCTCGGCCTTGAAAAATTCGTAGAAACGCAAGCCCTCGATCAGCGCGTGCTCATTCGACGATCCGACGAACTGCGCCTGAATTTCGTTCGCGGGAAAGCGCGGGAAGCGGAGACCGTGAACGGTCTCCGTGCGCGTGCTCTCGACCAGAAGATCGAACCACTCCTTGTCCGACAGCTTCCTGAAGTCGTCGATCGTGCTCATGCCGTCCTCTCAATAGGTGCCGCCGCGGCGCCGTCTCGCGCCACTTCCTCGACGGCATAGCCGTGACGCTCCGCGCAAACCGCGAAAAAACGCTCGATGGCGTGTGCCAGCGTGCCGTCAACCTGTCCCAATTCGTCTTCGAACCTGTCCGGCCCTAGGTCGAGCTGGAGCATAGCCGCCAGTGCGCTCAACCGAAACCAGAACATTGAGCCGGCGACGAAGTTGCAGCGATAGGTGCCGACGAGGTCGCTCATATTTGCCTCGGCGAAGATCTGGTCGAGCCAGTGACGATTGAGGTGATGACGGTTCGGCACCGCCAGATCGAGCACTGTACCTGCCGGCGCGACAAGGCCGAGCTGCGGATTGGCGGCGAAGCGTCCGAGAATTGTCGTTACGGCCTCTTCCGAGCCGAGGAGATCGTTCAGTACAGTCCTGCGTAATTGCACGCCATCGCTGCGCTGGGGCGATTTCTTGCCGTGTATCTTGCAGGCGAATTCGTAGCCGGCCTGATTCAGAAATTCGAGCGTCTTCACGAACGGACCGATGTCGCGCCCGCGATTGGGATGGATGGACAGTCGCGCCTGCGGGAAGACCGCCAGAATTTCGCGACATCGCTCCGGCGCGATGCCTGCGCGGACCGAGATGAAGATGTCCGCGCCGGCGGCTGCCGCGATGCGGGGCTGCATTTCGGCGAAGAGATCGTCGTAGTGCAGGTGAACGATCAGCGCCGTATCGGCGCGTTTCGAAAAGCGCTCCTGCGAAATGCGAACCATGTCGGCGACTTCGCTGCATGGCGTTGCGAAGGAACGGAGCACATTCGCCGTTGCATGAAGGAAGGCATAGCCATATTTGCGGTCGGGCTCGAGATGGGCGCCCTCGGCCCATTCGTTCCAGGCATTGATGAAGATGAAGGGCGGATGGTCTTCTGCTTCCGTCATTCGCTGCAGGGTCCAGGAGGCAGACTGGCGCAGCCACCTGGCATAAGCGGTCGGTGTGGCGCCGAGGAAGGTGTGGCCGGCGCCGGGCTTGCGCGGTTCATTGTCCCAGCTCGGCATGACAGTCTTTATCAATGGGTAGTCACGGGTCTGCTGCGCGGCGAAGCCGGCGGCCAGTTCCACATAGTCATAGATGTTGCCGGTGTAATCCGGGTTGGCGATCGCGACGCGATCATTGACCCGCGAAGCCGGTATCTGGTGCGGCGGAAATTCGAGAGCGGCATCGAAGCCGAAGGGACGCGGGTCGGTGACCTCGAAGGAACGAGCGACAACAAGATATGGATCGCCGACACCGGCCGCGATGCAGCGCGCACGCCAGCGCGCGGCCGTGGCCGCTGCGTCGGGCAGCAGCGAGACGCGATAGACGATCAATACAGGGCGGCCGTCGAAACGGATATAGCGCGGGTCGCGCATGGCCGGGATCACATCGTCGATGAAGGCGATGTCGTTTTCCGGCGAATGGTGCTGGGCCATCAGGATATCCTGTTCCTGGCCGTCCCAGCGCCGGGTCCAGTTTTCATTGGCCCAGCAGAAGCAGAAGGGGAAGTCGATGTCGGTTGCGGCAATGTACTGGTCGATCGGCCGCTCGAGAAGGCGCCGTCCGGCAAACCAGTAATAATGAAAGCAGAAGCCGGCAATGCCATAGAGCTTCGCCAGATCGGCCTGCTGGCGCATCACCTCGACGAGACGCAGATCGTAGAAGCCCAGTTCGCCCGGCAGATGCGGCTGATAATGCCCCAGGAATTGCGGCACGGCCTTGCTGACATTGGTCCATTCGGTGAAGCCCTTGCCCCACCATTCGTCGTTTTCGGGGATCGGATGGAACTGCGGCAGGTAGAAGGCGATGGGCTTGAGCGGGCAGCGGCCGAAATCGGGCTGCTCCTGCAATTTCGGCACATAGCCGGTATCGATTTCGCCGGGCGCCCGGTTGGTGGCCAGAATCTGGTCGACATATTCCCTGAGTGCGGCGTCAGGCGCGCTGGCATGGATCGACACGACATTATTGTCGCCATCCGGTTCGACATTGCCGATGGCGATGACGGCGACGCCGTCGCTGCGCCCCTCGCCCTTGCCGATCGTTACATAATGCAGCAGCGGGTTGATGCCGGTGATGGCGATATCGGGATTGGCGGCGAGATAGGCCTGGCCGTCGAAGCGGAACGAGGGCTTGCGGCCGAGCTGCGCGCCGAGCCAGAGATAATGTTCGGCGGGGTCCATGCCGAGCGCGGCGACATCGGGATATTGCGCCAGATACCAGGCGGCATCAAAGAGGTCCGACTGCCGGATCGTTTCGATTTCATGTGCCGGAACGCCCGTCATTCCGTCTGGCTCCCTTTTTCGACGGACCCGCCGGCCGCCGCCGCATTGGGCGCCCGGCCTTCGGCCGCGCCGTACTGTACGAAATGGCGCAGCGGGTCGATGCCGGCGGCGGCGACATCGGGATAGGCCCTGGCATACCATTCCGCGTCGAAAATGCCGCTCTGCCGGAGCCATGCCATCTGCTGTTGGATGCGCAGGGCGCGCGGCAGCAACCGCAGGCCCGGCCGGTCGAGCAGGGAATTGACGGCGCCTGATGCCCGCGCGCCGGATTCGCGTGCGCGCATCAGGCGGGTCAGCGTGACGATCTCCTCGATACGGGCGGCCAGCGCCATCTCGGCGTGGTGCCTGCCTGTCTTTTCGGCGGCTGCCTCGGCATGGGCGGCGTCCCGTTCGGCCGTGGTGCGTTCGTGCGCTGCCCGCTGTTCGGCCAGTTCGGCCAGTGCCGTTTTCAAGCCGGCTTCGGCGCGGGTTCGGGCGACA
>JAUXOE010000195.1 GCA_030682415.1 Parvibaculum sp. | reverse complement strand
GATGGAAGGCGCCCCTGCCGGCGCCGATGGCGGCGAGATCGCCGGCGACCTGATGGTGCAGGTGCCGGGCCTTGCCGATGTGCATCACGTTCATGCCTGGTCGCTGACATCCGAGCGCAAGGTGGCGACGCTGCATGCGCGCCTCGCCCCGGACACCGATCCCGACACGGCGCTCGCCGCCATCAAGGCGCGGCTCGCCAGCCGCTTCGGCATCGGCCATGCGACGGTGCAGATCGAGGCGGCCGATTGCCCGGATGACGGGAAACGGCTCTCCTAGAATATCCGCGCGGTAAACGCTGCGACGCAGCATAGCGACTTGATCGAACCTCAGGGACCCGCGCAGCTCGGCGCGGCGATGGCGCACCGGTTGACAGGCCCTTCCATTTTGGCGCGATCGTTCAAGACCACATGTTGGATCCGCCCTAACTCCTTTCGAAAGCCAAGAATGGGAGTTCTCCATGTCCTTCAGCCTCAACGGCGAAAGCCGTGACATTCCGTCAGACTGGGCCGACGAGCCCCTTCTGTTTCTTCTGCGCGATCACATCGGTTTGACGGGCGCGAAGTTCGGCTGCGGCGTCGGCATCTGCGGTGCATGCACCATCATCGTTGACGGGGTCGCGACGCGCGCCTGCCTCACCAGAGCGGGCGATATGGATGGCCGGTCCGTCCGCACCATCGAGGGACTGGCGGACGGCGACGTCATGCACCCTGTTCAGCAGGCATGGCTCGATATCGCGGTGCCGCAGTGTGGTTACTGCCAGACGGGACAGATCATGTCTGCGGTCGCTTTGCTCGAACAAATGCCCGATCCCACGCCTGAAGACATTGATGCAGCGATGGACGGCAACCTTTGTCGCTGCGGCACTTATCCGCGTATCAGGGCCGCCATTGCCCGCGCGGCGGAGGATTTGTGATGCGGCGAAGAACTTTTCTGGCCGCCACAGCGGGCGGCCTTGTTGCCCTGATCGGTGCAGGCGCCGGAATATGGAGCCAAGTTCCCGTCATCCCCAAACGACCAGAACCGGATGCGGAAACCGCGCTGGGCTGGATCGTGCATCGCGACGGGCGATTCACATTGACCCTGCCGCGCGCCGAGATGGGGCAGAACATTGCAACGGCGCTGAAGCAGGTGGCCTGCGCCGAGCTTGGGGCCGATTGGGATACTGTGAATGTCGAGATGCACAGCACCAGCATGCCGCGCGTCAAAGCGACGGTGGGCAGCGAGTCCATCAAACTGTTCGCCGAACCCCTCGCTCAAGCTTGTGCTGCCATGCGTGACGCGCTGGTTTCCGGGCAAGCGACGGGAAGGGTCGCTGTCACCCCACGGCCCGTGGCCGAGTTGCGCGCCTTCCGTGCCGGCGGTCTGATCGGTGTCAGCCCGGAGATTGCGCAGGGACGCGAGATCGTGACGGGCGCGCCGCTCTATGCAGCCGATGTGAGACTGCCAGGGATGCGCTTCGGCCGCGTGCTGCGCGCGCCCGCATCAGTCGAACTCGCCTCTCGCCCTTTGCACTGGAATGCCACGGCTGCCCGTGCAGTGCCGGGCTTCGTCGCCCTGGTCGAGGATTGCGGCCCGCCTATCGGCAAGGCGCAGGGCCTTGGCATCCTGGCGACCCGGCCCGGCGCGCTCGATGCCATCGCCGAGGCGTTGCAAGTGGAATGGGACCTTGCAGGCCCCCATCCCCGCTCGGACATCGCCGGCGCTCTCGACGCCCGGCTATCCGAGGGCGCGCTGCCGCATACCGTTCTGGACGGCACGCCCGCGGACGGCCCATGGGATGTGGACCTGCGCCTCGACATACCTCTGGCCGCGCATGGGCCCATCGAACCGCGCGCCGCTGTCGCCGAATGGCGCGAGAGGGAACTTGCGGTCTGGGCCGGAACGCAAGACGCCTTCTATATCCGCGATGTGTTGGCCGATACGTTTGGACTGCCGACCTACGCGGTCACGGTGCAATCCTGCCGCATTGGCGGCGGGTTCGGCGGCAAGACCCTCTGCACGGTCGAGGCCGAAGCCGCCGCACTGGCCCGCGCCGCTGGCGCACCCGTCAAGATTCAGTGGACGCGGGGGCAGGAATTCGCACTCGGCTTCCACCGGCCACCATCTTCCCACCGGATCAGGGCACGCCTCGGTGGCGGGCGGGTCACGGATTGGGACCATGCGCAGGTCTCTTCCCACATTCTGTTCACATCGGCAGGACTGCCGGCCTGGATGCAGATGGGGACAGATCTTTTCGCCGGAGATCCGGGCGTCGCCCGAGGGATGGCCGCTCCCTATATCCTTGGCCGTGCGCGCGCAGCCTATAATGCGATCCGTCTACCCGTGCATACCGGGCCATGGCGTGGCCTGGGCGCGGGGTCGAACGGGCTTGCCGTCGAAAGCGCCATCGACGAGGCAGCGCTCGCGGCCGGTGCGGATCCTCTGGCGTTTCGCCTCGCGCACATTGAAGACCAGCTCCTCGCAGCAGTGCTCGTGCGGGTGGGTGAGGTCGCGTCCTGGGGCGATGCCCCAACAATGGTGGCTGGTCAACGCACGGGGCGTGGCATCGCCTGCGGCATCTACAAGGAAACGAGCTACGCCGCCGCCGTCGCCGATGTGGCGGTGGATGCGCAGGGGCACGCGAAGGTCACGCGGCTCTGGTGCGTGCATGATTGCGGTCTTGTCATCAACCCTGACCAGGTGCGCGCGCAATGCGAGGGCAACCTCGTGTGGAGTCTCGGAATGGTACTGACAGACGATCTGCCGTCCGAGGATGGACATGTCGTGGCGGAAACCTTCGCCGACGCCCCGATCCCGCGCCTGTCCGAGGTTCCGCCGATCACCGTCGATCTGATCTTCAGCAACCGTCCGCCCTCGGGCGCGGGCGAAACGGCCATCGTCGCCGGGCCCGGCGCCATCGCCAATGCCATCCGCAGTGCCACCGGGCACCGGCCACAGCGCTTCCCGGTCCGGGCAGGGGATCTGGCGGCATGACAGCGCTTCGATCAAAGCGTGTCGAACAAGGTCGACCCGGATCGGTCTATATTTCGGAACGAACGGAGACCGGATGACGAAACAGGATGAAGGGCAGGACTTTGCGTCGGCAGCCATGATGCGGCTGGCCATAGCGGGATTGGCACGGCAGGGCATTTCCGTTCCGCTGCAATCCCCGTCGGGTGCACACGTGCCGCGTTCGCAGAAACGGGAGCTCCTTGACGCGGTCCTGACAGAGCAAGGTCCATTGGCGATTCTGTCGATCGCCGATGCGGCGCGCCAAACGCCGCCCGAACCCGTCGCCCAGGCGCTGCTCCGTGCGCGAGATATGGGCGACCTGCTCGACCGCTGGCACCGTCTGGAACGCTTCAGCCACGGTCGGCACCGGATCGAGACCCTGCCCCTGGGAGAGCACAGCTTTCAGCTGACCCACCATGCACGGGATGCCGGCCCGCCGCCATCATTGGCTGAAAGCCTGCTGGTGCTGGGTGTTCTCACCATACTGGCCGAGATGATCGGATCGCCCGACGTCTCTCTGGTCAGCGGGACGGGCAAGGTCTGGCGGGAGAATGGCGTGTGGCGCGCGCCAACATGGACGTCCAAAACAGGCAGTGTGGTCCTTTCCGCATCGCCGATGCCGAGAGCGGCCTGCCGCAGTACTTCGATCCCTGTCAAGGATCCCATTGAAGGACTACGCCAGCATCTTGCCGCCGATCCTGTCCGGCGCTGGACGCTTGCGGATCTGGCATCGGAGGCAGGAGCATCGCCACGCACGCTCCAACGCCGCCTCGCCCGGAGTTCGGTATCCTTTTCACGCCTGGTATCCGACGCAAGGCTACAGGTCGCGGCATTCCATCTTTGCGACGCAAACGGACCGGGCCTGGCCGAGATCGGGTTCCTCGCCGGATTTTCCGATCAGGCGCATTTCACGCGTTCGTTCAAGCACGCCGTTGGCACGACTCCGAGCGCCTACCGTGCTGACTTCAGACGATGAAAACCGCTTGGCGTTCGATTGAACAGCCGGGCCCGCTGTCACAAAATTTCCGCCGGTTATTCTCGAAAAAACGGGGCTGCCGGCTGGAGGGCTGACAGCGCATCGAAAATTCCCCGCGCAATCCATGTTGCAGTGCAGTATGATATAGGCCAGACGATCAAAAAGGGGCCAATCATGCCGTTTTCGGCCGACGGAGCACGGACATTGCTGTCCTGGGCTGGCGAGCTGCGCGTCTTTGCGGAACTGGGCGCGCTGGCGCCGGCGCTGCCGGCCCTGCTTGGCGCGCCGCGCGGCGACGGTCATGCGGTGCTGGTGCTGCCCGGCATGCTGACCGGCGACGAGGCGACCTTTGTCATCCGCCGCTATCTCGACGAACTGGGCTACACGACGCATCCCTGGAACCAGGGCCACAACTGGGGCCCGAGCCGGGCGCTGCATGCGGCTTTGCGCGAACGGCTGCGCGAATTGTCGGCGCGCTATGGCCGCCGCGTCAGCCTTGTCGGCTGGAGCCTCGGCGGCATTTATGCGCGCGAGCTCGCGCGGGAATTTCCGCAACTGGTGCGCCAGGTCGTGACGCTGGGCAGCCCCTTCGGCGCCGAGAACGGCCCGGACGGCTATGACGGCGGCGAAAAAGCCGCCCGCCGCCGCATCGCCCCGCCGGTGCCCTGCACCGCCATCTATTCGAAAAGCGACGGCGTGGTTTCGTGGCAGGACTGTCGCGAAATAGAAGGTCCGCAGGCGGAGAATATCGAGGTGACGGCCACCCATCTCGGCATGGGCGTCAATCCGATGGTGCTCTGGGCCATCGCCGACCGGCTGGCACAGACGGAAGGCAAGTGGACGCCGTTCGACCGCACGGGCTGGCACGGGGTGGTTTACGGATAAGGCACAATACCCCGTGTCGCCTCGGCGAAAGCCGGGGCCCATCTGGTTCACGGCATAACCAAACGTCGCGCATCATGCGCCGATATGCCCATGGATCCCGGCTTTCGCCGGGATGACATTGGTGGTGTAGTCTCCTTCAAAACAACAAAGAAAAAGGGAGGCCGCCGTGAGCCTGAGCGAACAAGAAAAACAACTGATCGAACAATCCATCGAGCGCGTGGCCGAAGTGGCCGGCGATCCGACGCCGCATGTTTATGCGCGGCTCTTTGCGCAGTCGCCGGAGATGGAGGCGCTGTTCGTGCTCGACACCGACGGCAATGCGCGCGGGCACATGCTGTCGGAGGCGCTCGACTGCATTTTCGACTATCTCGGACCGCGCGC
>JAUXOE010000176.1 GCA_030682415.1 Parvibaculum sp. | reverse complement strand
CCGCGGCGCGGATGGGCAAGAAGGAAATGGACATTCACGAGCTGGACGACCGCTACCCGTTCGGCCATGTCTGCGGTCCCGAAGAGGTGGCGGCGGCGGTGGTCTATCTCGTTTCGGATGCCAATCCGTATGCGAACGGTCAGAAGATCAACATCGACGGCGGCGGCCCGATCTGAGGCCCGGAAGGGCGGTTCGGGGCAGCGAAAAGCACTGCAGACCCCCCCCTCTGTCACAAAACTGTCAAAAAACTGTCACAAACGGATTTTGCCCCCCGCGCGGGACCATGCCGGGGCGGGGATAAGCATGTCCAGGGGCATGGCCGGGCGGCCTGTCGAGACGAAAATGGCAGAAAACTTATCCCCGTTTTCGCCATGTGGGATTTTGACCGATTCGAATCGCTGCGCCCGGCGACGGCAAAAAAACTTATCCCCGGTTTCCCGCCTTGACCTTCCAACGGCGGAAGGTTGCATAGTAGCGCCATGACGAAGCTGCGTTTCCATATTCTGGCACTTTATGCCGCGAGCCTTGTGCTGGCGGCTTTCGCCTGGTGCGCGCCGGCGATGGCCGACAGCGCCGCAGCCGCGCCGCATCACCACATGCATGAAGCCGACCGGTCAGCCGGCCATGCGCATGAAACCGGGGCCGGCCACGCCGCACATGGCGGCGCCGGCGAGGCGGTGCTGCATGATTGCGGGATGGACGAGACGGCCTGTGCCTGCAATGCCTCCTCCGACGGCGTGTTGCCCGCCATGCTGACGGCGCGCGACGGCGGGATGGAAACGGGGACGCCCGCGCCGCCGCCGGCTCATCTCGAAACGGTTTTCGCGCCGCAACGGCTTTCGCCCGAACCGCCGCCGGAACGACGAAGCCGGCTGGCGCAAAACTATGACGCGATTTACGGCCTGACAGGCCGGATGCTGATCTAGCTCCTCCTTCGCTTGAGGCGGGCGCGCCTTGCCGCGCGCCCCGGTTTCGATCGAACGGAGTGGAGAACATGTTTTCAATAAAGAATTTTGCCGTTTGTGCGGCGCGTCCCGCGATATTCGGCGTCGCGTTGCTTTTCGCCGCGCCGGCGCTGGCGGGCACCTACAACCTCACCGTCGAAAATGCCGAAATCGAGGTGGATGGCAGCCGCGTCGAGAAGATGACCATCAATGGCGGCGTGCCGGGCCCGACGCTCAGGCTGCGTGAGGGCGAGGCCGCGACCATCACCGTGACCAACAGGACCGATCAAAGCACTTCGGTCCATTGGCACGGCATCATGCTGCCGGGGATCATGGACGGCGCGCCCGGCTTCAACGGTTTCATGGGCATCGCGCCGGGCGCCTCCTACACCTACACCTTCGACATCCGGCAGAGCGGCACCTACTGGTATCACAGCCATTCCGGCACGCAGGACCAGAGCGTGCTGGGGGCGATCGTGATCGAGCCCGAAAAGCCCGCGCCGTTTCACGCCGACCGTGACTATGTGCTGCTGCTCGGCGATATCACGCCGGAGAATTCCGACCAGGTGCTGCGCAACCTGAAGGCCGATCCCGGTTACTACAATTACAACAAACGCACGCTCATCGACTTCTTCCGCGATACGGGCGAGCAGGGCTTCGGCGCGGCGTTCCGGGACCGCCTCGACTGGGGCGCCATGCGGATGGACCCGACCGATCTTGCCGACGTCACCGGCTATGCGTTTCTGGCCAATGGCAAGGCGCCGGAAGAGAACGAAACATTTCTGTTCAAGAAGGGCGAGCACATTCGCCTGCGCTTGATCAACGGCTCGGCGATGACATTGTTCGATGTGCGCGTCCCGGGCCTGAAGATGAAAGTGGTCGCCGCCGACGGCAACGATGTCGAACCGGTCGCCGTGGACGAGCTTCGCATCGGTGTTGCCGAACGCTACGACGTGATCGTCGAACCGCAGGAAGACATCGCCTACACGGTCTTTGCCGAAGCGATCGACCGTGCCGGCCATGCGCGCGCGACGCTGGCCCCGGCGCCGGGCATGCAGGGCCCGATCCCCGACGCGCGGCCGCGCGCGTTGCTGTCCATGGCCGATATGGGCATGGCGCATGGCGATCATGGCGGCGACGCCGAGGATGGCGAGGCGGCCGGGCATGACGGGCACGATGGCGCGCATCAGGGCATGGATCACGGACCGGACGAGGACACGAACCATCAGATGGATCACGGCCAGGATCACATGATGGATCACAAGATGGATCACAAGATGGATCATGAACCCGGCCACCACATGGATCACAAGATGGATCATGGGACCGGTCACGATATGGACCACCACATGGATCACGACATGGATCACCAAATGAATCATGGGCCGGATCGCGATCTCAACGATCACAAGGACCACGAGACGCATGGCGGCGGCGCGCCGGCCGGGCGGCCGCAAGAGGCGCGTCCCGTCGGCTGGGGCGCGGGCTTTCCCGCCGATGCACGCGTGCTGACCTATGCGGACCTGCGGGCGCTGAAGGCCCATGCCGACAACAGCGCGCCCAGCCGCACGATCGAGATGCGCCTGACCGGCAACATGGAGCGCTATGTCTGGACGCTCAACGACGAGCGCTTCAGCGAGGCGCAACCCGTCCGCGTTCGCTATGGCGAGCGCGTCCGCCTGACCTTCGTCAACGAAACGATGATGGCGCATCCGATGCATCTGCACGGCATGTTCTTCGAACTCGAAAACGGCAGCAGCGACCGGCGTCCGCTGAAGGACACGGTGATCGTGCCGCCGGGACAAACCGTTTCGGTGGTGCTGACGGCGCGCGAGGTGGGCGCCTGGCCGCTGCACTGCCATCTGCTCTATCACATGGTGTCGGGCATGATGACGGCCTTCATCGTCGAACCGCCGGAGACGGCGGAAAGCCGGATGACGCCGGACAAGGCCATTGTGCCCGTCGCCATAACCGGCGGCGGCACCGGCCATGACGCCCATGCCGGACATCGGGGCCTGTGATGAAAAAGCTGATCATTCCCCTGCTTGCGCTCGGTGTCTGTTTTCCGGCGGCGGCGGTCGCCCAGGAAGCGGTTTCGGTGCATGCCGATCACAGCTCCGACATTTTCCGCAGGATCGTTGTCGAGACCGACTACGCCGCGCGGGACGGCGGCCAATGGCGCTGGCATGTCGACGGCTGGGTCGGCGGCGACAGCGAACGCCTTTGGGTCAGGTCGGAAGGCAAGATCGAGGATGGCCGCGCCGAAGAGGCGGAACTGCAGCTTCTCTACGGTTGGAACGTGCATCCCTTCTGGGACGTGCTTCTGGGCGTTCGTCAGGATTTCGAACCGCGCGGCGAGACCTATCTCGCCGCCGGTGTGACCGGCCTCGCGCCCTATTTCTTCGAGACCGATGCGACCGCCTTTCTCTCGACCGAGGGCGACCTCTCGTTTCGTCTCGAACAGAGCCTCGACATTCCGATCACGCAGAAACTGATTGCCGAACCGCATGTCGAGTTGAATGCGTTCGCGCAGGATGTGCCGGAACGCGGCGTTGGCGCGGGCTTCAGCAGCATCGAGGCCGGTGTGCAGCTTCGCTACGAGATCACGCGGAAATTCGCGCCCTATGTCGATCTTGTGTGGGAACGCGATCTCGGCGAAACCGCCTCGATCACGCGCGCCGGCGGCGGCAATGTCGAGGAAACGTCCCTGCGCTTCGGCGTCAGGGTGTGGTTCTGAGCCCGTTCACGCCGCCGGCAAGCGCAGGTCGGCCGGCTGCTTCGGCCTGCCTCACTCCCGGTCGCGCCGCGCATCCATCCACACCCGCAACGCCTCCAGCCCGTCGATCAGCGGTTCGACCGTGCCGGGCGGAAAGACCGCGGCGATCTCGGCGAGATCGGGCGCCAGCGCCGCGATCGCCTCGTCGCGAAAGCTGCGGCCGGCATCGGTGATGAAGACGCATTTGCTGCGCCCGTCCTTCGGATTGGGACGCAAATCGACGAACCCGTAACGCACCAGCACCGAAATCGTGTGCGTGACGGTCGTCTTCGGCGTCTGGAAGGCACGCGCCAGCGCCAGCGGCGTCTGCCCGTCGCGCACCCGCACCAGATGATTGAGGATCGCGAAATGCGAGACGAGAATGCCGTCGGGCAACCGCGCCTCGAACAGCGCGCGCGCCAACTGATCGATGATGCCGATCTCGTTGAAGAGCTGGAAATAGCGCGCGATATTCTTGTCAGGCATCGATCAGGCGTGTCTCCAACGGCCAGCGCGGCGAAGGTCCGGTGGCCGGACCATAGCCGAGACGGCCGAGCATCTGAACCGTCTCGCCGTCGCGCGCCAGCAGCGCATGCGCGGTCGCGTAATGCTCGGCCATTTCGGGGAACTCCTGCAAGGCCTGGCTGACCGGCTGCACCGCCAGACCGAGCTGCGTGGCCGCGAGGTTGAGGCGCAGCCATTGCCGGCCCGCTTCGATCTGATCTTCGCGCGCGTTGCCGGCCGTTGCAATGACCGCATAGGCGGGCGTGGCGGCCAGCATTTTGTTGTAGATGTCGACTCCCGCCTGAAACCCGGCGCTCGACGGATCGGCCTGCGCCGCGCGGTTGATCACGCCGGCCAGCATCAGCGTCTCGAGAACGGGACCGCCGAGATCGATGCCGTCGGGATTGGTCTCGATCTCGGCCCGGCCGAAGCGCATCAGATCGACGCTTTCCTGAATCGTGGCGGGCGTATGGAACTCGACATCGAGGGCCGCCCAGGTGAGGTCGCGCAGCCGCGCGACCATTTCCGCATCGCGCAGGATTCGCGCATGCGCCGCAAGCGCCGCGGCGGCGGCATCGGGCACCGGCCGGTCTTCATAAGGTTCCTTGCAGGAGCGGCGCTGCAACGCATGGACGAAAAGCGGGTCGGCGGTGGCGCCGGGGGCGAAGCGCGCATGCGCGACCGGGCCGTCCTCGCCCTCGGGAAAGAGCGTCAGCGCCACGGCAAGGCCTTCCTCGGCCGCCGCCATGACCATCAGTTCGAGAAAGCAGCCCATGCCGATCGTCAGCTGCCGGTCGAAAGGATCGGTCGCCGGCAGGTTGCGGGCCTTGTCGCGATGGATGAGGACGGTGTCGTCGCCCCGCAGTTCGGCCAGCCAGGGCTGGCGGTTGTGCGGATTGGGCGCGAGCAGCGCCCAGGAGAGCGCCCGCAGGCGCACATCGTCGTAGTGGCCGGCCATCTGCCAGGGCGCCAGCGCGCGGACCGGGTTGCGGGTCGAGACGAAAGCGCCGCCCGCGGCGGCCGCGGCGAGAACGACGCCGCCTCCGATCAGGGCGAGGGTCTTGCGGCGTGTCAGGGGCATGGCGATCTCCATTGATACGGTTTCGCACTATATAGTACGATATCGTATCAATATCAAGTGCCCGGTGCCGGCCCGCCTATTCCGCCGGCGAGAGCAGGCCCGCCGGTTCCGCCTTCGTCTTGCGGCGGCGGAGCGACGGCATGACGTTGATCAGCGATATCAGCACGGCCGAGGCATAGGGCACCGACTGCACCAGCAGCACGGCGACCCAGAGCCGGGAATGGCTGTCGGTGAAATGCGGGCTCAAGAGGAAGGCGATCGTCAGTCCCCAGAGCACCACCAGCATCAGGGTTTCCTCGCGCACCTGGATGAAGGCGGCGGCCAGCGGTGGCTTGTCCTCGCATTTCGGCGTGCGGATGAAGGGCTTGCTGGTGGTGATCATGCCGTTGAGCATGGCCTTGGCGACGGTGTGTGTGAGGCCGAGCGCGGCGACGCCGGCGCCGAGACTTTCGAGGAAGGAACAGTCGCGGATGCGCACGGCATAAAGCCAGAGCGAGCGGACGACCTTGAAGACGAAGCTGCCGATGGTCGGAATGAGGAAGGCGGCAACCGGCAGATAGACCAGATGCGGCTGGTAAAGCGCCCAGACCGACAGCACGATGCTGGCGGTGGTGAAGAGCAGCGCCAGCCCGTCGGCGAACCAGGGCAGCCAGCCGGCCAGGAAGTAATAGCGCTGCGCGCCGGAAAGCCCGTTTTTCTTGCCGGCCCAGGGCGCCAGCGCATCCCAGTGGTGCTTGACGATCTGCACCGCGCCATAGGCCCAGCGGAAACGCTGCGTGATGTAGCCGGCCAGCGTGTCGGGCGTCAGCCCGCGGCCGAAGGAATGATTGACGTAAACGCTGTCATAGCCGGCGCGATAGAGCTTGATGCCGAGCTCGGCATCCTCGCAAATGCACCACTCGGCCCAGCCGCCGACCTTTTCGAGCGCCGACTTGCGCACCAGCGTCATCGTGCCGTGCTGGATGACGGCATTGAAATTGTTGCGCTGGACCATGCCGATATGGAAGAAGCCGGCATATTCCCAATAGGCCATGTTCTTGAAGGCGCTTTCGTGGCGGTCGCGATAATCCTGCGGCGCCTGCACGAAGCCGACATCGTGCTTGTCGAAATAGGGCACCATCGTTCTGAGCCAGTTCGGCTCGATCTGGTAGTCGCTGTCGATGACGGCGATGATTTCGGCATCGGGCGCGGTCTTCTCCATGCCGAAATTGAGCGCGCCGGCCTTGAAGCCCGGCCAGTTCTCGAGATGGAAGAAACGGAAGCGCGGCCCGAGCAGCGCGCAATAGTCGCGCACCGGCTGCCAGACCTCCGGATCGGTGGTGTTGTTGTCGAGCACCAGCACTTCGTAATTGTCGTAGTTGAGGCGGGAGAGCGCGGCGAGCGTCTCCTTGACCATCTCCGGCGGCTCGTTGTGGATCGGCACATGGATCGAGACCTTGGCCGTCGGGCTGACCGCCTTCTCGTCGAAGGGTTTGAAGTGGCGCTCGCCATGGCGCGTCCAGATGACTTCGACGAATTCGATGGCTTCCGTCAGCAGCACGATCAGCAGCAGACCTTGCGCGAAAAACAGGAAGCTCCAGACGGTGACGCCGACCCAGGTGAAATAAAGGCCGGTGACCGAAAGCCCGGCCCAGGCAATCGCCGAGCCGGCCACCTGCGTCAGCACGGCGAAGAAGACGATGCCCATGGGGCGGACATGGCTCTGGCGCAGAATGAAGAGCATGGCCGGCAAGAGCGCGAGGCCGGCCGCCAGCGAGGCCCAGAAGCGCCATTCGGGCGCCTCGGTGATGCTGCCCGCCATCGGGAATTTCGGCTGCCGGTCGGCATTGTAGATGCCCCAGAAGGCGCCGGCGGCGCCTTCTTCCGAGGCTTTCCACGGCTGGTCGAAGGCCTCGATGACGTAATAGGTGATGTCTTCCTGTTTGGCGCGATTGAGGAACTCGCGCATGAAAGTCGCCTGATTGACCAGCGACGGCACGGCTTCGGTGCTGAGCTCGGCTTCGGCGAGACCCACATAGGGGCGGCGCGGAATGACCTTGCCGCGGCTCGGCCAGCCGACTTCGGACAGAACGATGGGCTTGCCGGGATAGGTCTCCTTGAGCAAGGCGAGGCGCTCGAAAACCGCATCGACCGCGATGTCGACCGGGATGCCTTCCCAATAGGGCAGCACCTGCACGGCGATATAGTCGACTTCCTTCACCAGCTCCGGATTGTTGAGCCAGATATGCGGCGGCTCGGCGGTCGAGACCGGCTTCCATATCTTCGCCTTGGCGCGGCGGATATAGGCGATCAGTTCGTCGACGGTGACGTCGCGGCGCAACAGGGCTTCGTTGCCGACCATCACGCGCACCACATTGCGCCGGGGCGCCAGCTCGATCAGCGCCGCGAGTTCGCGCTCGTTGCGCGCGAGATCGTCGCCGATCCAGGCGCCGACCGCGACCGAGAGCCCGTATTTGGAGGCGATTTCGGGAATGCGCTGCTGGCCGCGAATGACGCTGTAGGTGCGGATCGCCTGCACCCGGCCGGAGATCAGCTTGACGTCTTCCTCGATCTGCGCCGCCGAGGGGTGGCGGCTCCGGGTCGGGTCCTGGCCCTGGCGGTAGGGGCTGAAGGAAAGGCCGACGATTTCGCCGGTCCAGGCCTCGGCCTCATGCGGCTGGTTGAAGGCCGCCCAGACGGCCAGATTGCCGACGATGACCAGCGGCAGCACGATGAAGAAAAACGCCGCCTGGCGGACAAAGGCCGAACGGTGCCACGCGCGGGGGTCCGCCGGCGCCGGCTCGGGCGCGGCTTCAGGGGCAGGCGGCGGCAACTTGGGATCGGCCATTGAAAATTCCAGGCAAACAGCGGCAGAAAGGCGTCACGCGCCCCGGCGGGGCGCTTGCCGCCCCTCTCTTCCGACCGCTCCGTGACGAAATTATGTCATGCGCGGCGGCGGTTCAAATGAAGGCTGTTTTCGGGGTGGCCGCTTGCGCGGCCCCCTCAATCGGCCGCGATGCGGGCGCCGGCCGGACGCGGCTGTGCGCCGCGGATCAGCTTGCCGCCCAGAACGCCGGTCGGCTCGCCATTGCGGAAGGCGACGGCGCCCGAAACGATGCTGGCCGTGTAGCCGTCGGTCTTCTGGATCAGCCGTTTACCACCGGCCGGCAGGTCGTTGACGATATGCGGCGAGTAAAGCGTCAGACGGTCGAAGTCGATCACGTTGACGTCGGCCTTCATGCCCGGCGCGAGGATGCCGCGATCGTGAAGCCCGACCAGATCGGCGTTGCGGCCGGTCAGCCCATGCACCAGCCATTCGAGCGGCAGTTTGCGGCCGCGCGTGCGGTCGCGGCCCCAATGGGTGAGCAGCGTGGTCGGGAAGCTGACATCGCAGATGATGCCGCAATGGGCGCCGCCATCCGACAGGCCGAAAGCGGTGTTGGGATGCGTCAGCATTTTCTCGACATCGGCGAGACTGCCGCAGTGTTAGTTCATCAGCGGGAAATAGAGCAGCGCCTTGCCGTCGCGCTCGAGCATCCAGTCGAGCACCACTTCGCGCGGGCTTTTTCCGGTGCGTGTCGCAACCGCCTTGGCGCTCGTCTCGGGCGCCGGTTCGTAATCGGGCTTCTCGCCCAGCGCGAACATCTTGTGATAGGCGGTGCAGATCATCTCGATGATTTCGCCGGCCGGATATTCCGGTTCTTCGGCCAGCAGCTTCGCGCGGAATTCCGGGTCGCGCAGCGCCTTCAATTGCGTCTCGAGCGGCGCCCCCCAGATCTGCCGGAAGGTCTGGTGCATCACGAAGGGATTGAGCGAGGCGGTCAGCCCAAGCAGGAGGCCGGTCGCGCGCGGCGGCACCTGGCCCTTGATCGGCAGGCCGGCGGCATTGGCCGCCGCAATGTTGTCGAGCACGCGGGCCCAGACATCCGGCCAGCGGTCGTCCTGTTCGATGGTGATCGACATCGGCCGGCCCGAAAGCTCGACCATGCCCCTGAGCATCGCGAATTCGGCGTCGGTATCCTTGAAGTCGGCGATCAGCTGCAAGACGCCCTTGCCGGCCTTGCCCATGGCACGCGCAATGCCGTGCAGCTCTTGCGCTTCGGCTTTCAGGGTCGGCGTCGAACCGCCCTTGACGTCCTTATGTTTCACCGTGCGCGAGGTCGAGAAGCCGAGGGCGCCTGCTTCAAGCGCCTCGACGACGAGGCGGCCCATCTCTTCCGTTTCGGCTTCGGTGGCCGGCTCCAGCGCCGGCGCGCGCTCACCCATCACATAGGCGCGCACGGCGGCATGGGGAATTTGCAGGCCGACATCGAGCGCCAGCGGCGAGGCCGCGACCGCATCCATATATTCGGCGAAGCTCTCCCAGTTCCACTTGATGCCTTCGGCAAGCGCCGTACCCGGAATATCCTCGACGCCTTCCATCAACCCGAGCAGCCATTCGCGTTGCTCGGGCTTGCAGGGCGCGAAGCCGACGCCGCAATTGCCCATCACCGCCGTGGTGATGCCGTGAAAGGTCGAAGGCTGCAGGAACGGATCCCAGGTGACCTGGCCGTCATAATGGGTGTGGACGTCGATGAAGCCCGGCGTGACGATTTGGCCCTTGGCGTCGATCTCCTCGGCGCCCGTGCCCGCAACCTTGCCGACCGCGGTGATGACGCCGCCGTCGATGGCGATGTCGGCGGCAAAGGGCGCGGCCCCCGTGCCGTCATAAACGGTGCCGCCGCGGATCACGATGTCATGGTCGCGGTTTTGAGGATTGCTCATGGGGGGTTCCCTCCCGGAAATGCTCTGAATGGCGTTTGGAGAGAGGATAGCGGAAATGGGCCGGTGCCGACATAGCGGCGGCAGCGCGCGAGGGCTTGCAGTAACGTAAATTAATATATTGACAAACATGAGATAGATATATATGAAAAAGTTGACATAAATCCTTGCGATCAACACGCAGCCTGACGACAGAGCCATGAAAAGCCTTGTAGCAAAGCAATATCGCGCGCTGGCCGACCGCGCCGCGCCGCCCGGACGGCAGATCGACCTGCCGGTCGAAGGCTGGATCGCGACGGTGCGCAAGGCGCTCGGCATGTCGGGCGCCGAACTGGCGCGCCGCCTCGGCGTCACGCGGGCGCGCGTTTCGCAGGCTGAACAGGCCGAACGCGAGGGCGGCGTCAGCCTGAAGACGATGCAGGCGATGGCCGAAGCCATGGGCTGCCGCTTCGTCTATGCGATCGTGCCGGCGGAAGGCCGCATCGAAGGCGTCGTCGCCGCGCAGGCGCGCAAGAAGGCGGAGGCGCTGGTGGCGCGCGCCAGCACCCATATGGCGCTCGAACGCCAGGCGCTGCCGGCGAAGAAGAACCGGGCGGAGGTGGAGCGGGTTGCCCGCGCGCTGATGGAAGACCCGCCGCCGGGCTTCTGGTCGGAGAAATGAGCGGCGTTGTCGACACGCCCGACGGCGCGACACCGCTCGATCCCGACGAGCGCGAGGGCCTGCGCTTTCGCCACGTGACGACGCGCGACGAACTCAACGAGCTGGAACAGGCGAATGTGCAGGAGGGATTGCTCTGGCTCGCACGGCGGCGCAAGTCGGATGTGCTGAGCGAGCGTTTCATGCGCGAATTGCATCGCCGGATGTTCGGCGAGGTGTGGCGATGGGCGGGTGCGTTTCGACTAACCGAAAAGAATATCGGCATCGATCCGCTTCATATCGCAGTCGAGTTGCGCAAGCTGCTCGACGATGCACGCTACTGGAGCGAGCATCGCACCTATGCGCCGCTCGAAGCGGCCGCGCGCTTTCATCACCGGCTGGTTGCCATTCATCTGTTCGCAAACGGCAATGGTCGCCATGCGCGTATCGCCGCCGATCTCTATCTGGAGACGCATTTCGACCACCCGCCCATCGACTGGGCGGGTGGTCACGATCTTCTGCACACGAATGAACGGCGAGACGCCTATATCCGGGCGTTGCGCGCGGCGGATGCAGGCGAATATGGGGCGCTGCTGACGTTTGTGGGTGTGTGACGGCGGGTGCGATATTGTAGACTGCGTGTCCAGCCAAGCCGATTCGTCGGAGAAGCCACTCCTTTGACGAGAGCAATCATGCCAAAGGCAATCTCCCGCGCCGAAAAAGCCGCGCGCCTGCGCCCCTATTTCGACCTCCAGCTTCGCTTCGCCGAAGCGATGGTGGCAGCTTGCGGGGAGACGCTGGCGGCGTCGGTGACGCGCAACACCAATCTCCATCGGCGCTTCGGTTTGGGGCGTATCCGCGACGGGAAATGCGCGCCGGAATGGGCGGATTATCTCGGCCTGCTCGCAGGCGCGGAAACGCATGAAGCGCGGCTCGACGCGACCTGTGCTTTCTTTCTTCAGTGCCCGGACGAAGAGATGCCAGCCAACGACGCTACGTTCGGCTGTTTCAGTTTCGAGCCGCCCGACGCCGGGGGTGCGGTGCGCATTCATTTTGGCAACAAGGCCGGGGGAAGCGCGGGGCCGCTGGCGCGCGAAAACATGGCCGAGCGGCTGCGCGAATTGCGCGCGATGTTCGCGCATATCCGCGCCGCGCATCCCGAAACATCGAGCGTGCGCGGCGGCTCATGGCTCTATCGCGTCGAGGCCTATCGACGGCTCTTTCCGGTGGCATACATCGCCTCATGCACGCCGGCGCATGGGCAGATGCGTTTCGACGGCACATCGAGCTGGGGGCAGTTCCTCGACCGGCACGGCAATGTGAAGCGCGAGTTGCGCGAGATTTTTCTGCGCAACCTGCCGGCGCTCGATCCGAAAAGCGCCGAAGACACCTTCCCCTTGCCCGCGATGCGCGCCGAAGCGCCGGTTGGCCTCTTCTACGATTTCTACGAGGTCTAGGCGCTCACGAGGTCTGCTGCTTCCCCCGGTTCTGTATCCCCTCGCGGCGTGCGGCGATTTCCTCCGGCGCGACCGACTTGTTGGCGGCGTTGGAAAACTGCCGCTCGGTCTTCAGCGCGCTGCCGAAATCCTGCGCGAAGCCGTCATCGATCAGTTTCTTGTAGGCCGGCAGGCATTGCGGCACGACAGACAGCATGTCGTCTGCGAGCTTGCGCGCGGTCGGCAGCAATTCCTCGGCCGGCACCACGCGGTTGACGAGGCCCCAGTCGCAGGCCTGTTGGGCGCTGAGGAAATTGCCCGTCAGCGAGAGTTCCTTGGCGCGGTAGATGCCGATGGCGCGGCTGAGCTTCTGGCTGAGGCCCCAGCCCGGCAGGATGCCGACGCGGGCATGGGTGTCGGCGAAGCGCGCATTTTCCGAACAGATCAGCACGTCGCAGGCAATGGCGAGCTCGAAGCCGCCGGTGATGGCGACGCCGTTGATCGCGCCGATGACCGGGCCGGAGAAACGGCCGATGGACGTGACCGGGTCCTTGTCGCCGATGGTCGAATTGACGCCGCCTGAATTTCCGCCGACGGCGCTGGCATCGCCGCCCAGTTCCTTGAGGTCGAGGCCGGCGCAGAAAGCCTTGCCGGCGCCGGTCAGGATCGCGACGCGGATGTTTTCGTCCGCCTCGAGGTCCTCGAAGGTCTCGGCGATGGCGCGGCCCAGATCGCGCGACAGCGCGTTCATGGCGCCGGGGCGGTTAAGCGTGACGGTGGCGATGCTGCCGGACTTCTCGACCAGGATGACGGGCTCGGACATGGGGCTTCTCCTCGATGGAATGGCGTTGCCGCTGTTCTATCGGGATCGGGAAGCGCGGGCAAATGGGCGCCGCCCCGTCACCCCAGCCATTGCGTCAGCGCGACGCCGATGAAATTCGCCACCGCATAGCCGAGCACGCCGAACATGACGCCGGGCGTCACCAGCCCGTGCCAGCGCTTGCCGGCCGCCATCGCCGCCGCCGTGGCCGGACCGACGGCGACGGTGTTGGAGATGACCAGCGCCTCGGCAAGGTCGATGCGGAAGAGCCTGGCGCCCGCCAGCACCACGGCGATGTGAACGGCGGCCATGATGAAAACGAACAGGAAGATCGGCATCGCCGTCTCGACCATCAGCACGATATCGGCGGCAGCGCCGATGACGCCGAAGAAGAGATACATGAAGAACATGCCGAGCGTGAAGCCGCCTTCGAGCCTGTGCATCTGTTTGGGGAAGATGTTGGCGATCAGCAGCGCATTGACGGTGACGAAGAGGACGCCGTATTTCGGGATGCCGAGAAGGGCGGCGGTCTCGAAGCCGACAAAGCAGCAGGCGGCGGCGAGGAAAAGTTGCAGCGCCAGCGCCCCCATGTCGAGCACGGGCTTCTTTTCTTCTTCCGGGTGCTCATGGGCGTGAACCTCCGCCTCGATGATCTTCGAGGGGATCAGCCGCGCAAGCCAGGCAAGGCCCGGCAGCATCAGCAGGAAGGCGATGAAAAAGGCGGCCATCACATTGTCGGCCGCGGCGGTGGCCGCCGTCAGCGCGCCATCGGCAACAAGGCCATTGGCGGTCGAGACGGCGGCGAAATTCATCGAGCCGCCGATCCAGCTGGCGCCGAGCGCGCCGGCGACGAGATGTCCCGAGGGGCCCATATCGACCAGCGCGAAGCCCGCAAGGACGCCGGCCACCGTGCCGATGACGGCGATGACGAAGGCGGCGAGCATCTTGCCGCTTTCGGGCAGGATCTTTTTCAGATCAGCCTTGAAGAGCAGCAGCGGGATCGCCAGCGGCACGACATAGGACCAGACCATGTCGTGAAACGGCGAGGCGAACGGCACGAGGCGCAGATTGGCCAGCAACATGCCGGCGAAGATCGTCAGGATGACGCCGGAAATCCATTGCCCGAGCTTCGTGCGCTCCGACCAGAAGCCGAAAGCGGCAAGGCCGAGAAAGGCGAAGATCAGGCCGAACATGTTGTCGGCGGCAATCAGCGGCAGGTCCATGGCGCTCCCCCGAAGCACGCGATTCGAATGCGCCCATCATGCGGCGCGGGCGGCGGAAGGCAAGCCGCTCTCGACAGGCGGCTCAATAAGCAAATGTCACCGTCAGCGCACCGAACTGGTCGGGCCGGGGCTGGCCCTTGTATTCCTTGCTGCGGAAGACATGGGTGATGCTGACCCGCGCCGGGCCGATGATGGCGACGGCGCCGAGCTTGGCGTCATAGACGAAATATTCCTTGTCGATGCTGACGCTGCTGCGAAACGTGTTGCCGTCGAGAAAGATGTCGCGCGCGATGCCGCGGCCTTCGAGCCCGGCAAAGAGATAGCAGTTGCAGCCCGGACCGGCCGGGCGGAACCATTCCGAACCGCCGACGCCCGGATAGATGCGGGTCGGGCCGAAATCGTCGGGGAGCGCCGGGCCGATGCGGAAGGTGCCGCCGAGGCCGGCATAGGTCTGCACGGTGCCGAGCGAGACGATCGTGTAGGGAATGAAATCGGTTTCCATGCCGAACAGGCGTTCGCCGCCCAGCGTGGGGCTGCGCCAGGCGCGCTCGAAGCTGAGATTGACGCCGATCTCGTCGCGAATCTGGTTGTGCCAGCCATTGGCCTTGTCGGCGCCGATGACGCCGTGCCATTCGTTCTGCACCCATTCGCCCTGCGCCGCAGGGCCGACGACGCCCAGATCGAGCTTCCAGTTGTCCTGCCACGCCTCGCCCGTGATCGTGCTCGAGCGCACGCTCTGCAGCGCGAAGGTCATATGCAGCCAGGCCGCGTAAGGACGCTCGTTGGGCAGGTAGGCGGCGGCGGCCGTGTTGTCCGGCGTGAAGATCGCGTGACCGAGCGCGATGCCGACGCGGTGGTTCTTCTGGTCGAAATTGCCGGTCGGGAAGAACAGCGAATAGAAGGGCGGCGAGGAAAAATCGTCCAGCCATTTCGGCAGATCGTTGCGCGGCCGCGACAGCCAGGCCGCCTGCAGGCCGTTGGTGTAGTGGCGGTCGGTGTTCGAGAAGCCGGCGAACATGTCGTTCTCGAGCTGAAAGGTGATGAAGGCCTTGTCGACGGCCTCGTCCGCGGCATGGGCGGGGAGGGCGAAGAGGCCGATTGCCGTCGCGGCCAGCAGGCGTCGGACGGCAGGGAGCAGTTTCATCGGGCGGACTTTCATTAAAATGCGGATATGAACTCCGCGAAGCGGCTTGACGCCGGGGAGCCTGCCCCTGTCCAATACTATCAAAGACTGAACAGAGAAACATGGCGCAATGACGCCGGCGGGGAGGAGACATCATGGCGGTGGCGCAAGCGGCGTCCGCATGGAGCCGCGAGGACGCGGCGGCAGCGGGCATGGTGGTGGCGTGGCATGCAGGCCAGGCGCCGGACCGTCCGGCGATTGTGTCGGAGGCCGGCAACCGGACCTATGGCGAATTGAACGCGCAGGCCAACCGGCTGGTGCGGGCGCTCAGGCGGGCGGGCCTGAAGGCGGGCGACGCCGTGGCGCTGCTCTGTTCCAACCGGCCGGAATTCGTCGAGACGGTGGCGGCCTGCGCCCGCGGCGGCTTCCGCCTGACGCCGGTCAACTGGCATCTGAAGGGTTCGGAAGTCGCCTATATCGTCGACAATTGCGAGGCGAAGGCCTTCGTCGCCGATGCGCGCTTTCCGGCCTCGGCCGCCGAAGCGGCGGGCAAGGCGACGGGCCTCGTCGTAAAGCTCGCCGTCGGCGGCGCGCTGCCGGGCTTCACCTCTTATGACACCGCGCTCGCGGCGGAAGACGGCGCCGACCTCGCCGACCCGGTGCTCGGCACGCAGATGATGTACACCTCGGGCACGACCGGCCATCCCAAAGGCGTTTATCGCCGCCAGGCGGCACCGCTCTCGCCGCTGCTCGTGAAGCTGACAGAGACGGCCGCCTTCCGCGACGGCGACCTGGCGCTGGTCACCGGCCCGCTCTATCACGCCGCACCCTTGGCGCTGAACATGAGCTTCCCGCTCAATGCCGGCGTCGGCTGCGTGCTGATGGACAAATGGGACGCGGAAGAAACGCTGCGTCTTGTTGCCGAATACAAGATCACGCATACGCATGTGGTGCCGACCATGCTGCACCGGATGCTGCAACTGCCGGAAACGACCAAGGCGAAATACGACACATCCTCGTTGCGCTGGATATTGCACGGCGCGGCGCCCTGCCCGGCGCATGTGAAGGAAGGTTCGATCGCCTGGTTCGGACCGGTGGTGTTCGAATACTACGCGGCGACCGAAGGTGGCGGCATTTTCGTCGACAGCCATGAATGGCCGCAGAAGAAAGGGACGGTCGGCAAGCCCTTGCCCGGCGTCGTCGTCGAAGTGCATGACGAGGACGGCAAGCCGGTGAAGCCGAACGAGGTCGGCACGATCTATTTCAAGGCGCCCGACAGCGGTCGCTTCGAATATTTCAAGGCGCCCGAAAAGACCGAAGGCGCCTATCGCGGCGACTTCTACACCATGGGCGACATGGGCTTCATCGATGAGGACGGCTTCCTCTTCCTCACCGGCCGCAGCGCCGAGGTGATCATCTCGGGCGGCGTCAACATCTACCCGGCCGAAATCGACCAGGAGATATTGAAACATCCGGCGGTGGCCGATGCGGCGGCCGTCGGCGTGCCCAACGAGGAATGGGGCGAGGAAGTGAAGCTCGTCGTCGAGTTGAACGAGGGCTACAGGCCCGACGCGGCGATGGCGAAGGAGTTGCTGGCCTTCGCCGCCGACAATTTGCCCGGCTATCAGCGCCCGCGCTCGGTCGATTTCATGACCGAGCTGCCGCGCATGCCGTCGGGAAAGGTGCTCCGGCGCACCATCCGCGACGCCTATTGGCAGGGCGACAAGAAAATCTGAAAACGAACAGGGGAGGAGAAGATGGCGGGCATTTGCGAAGGCCGCGTGGTGATCGTCACCGGCGGCGCGCGCGGGCTGGGCCGCGAATATTGCCTCGAATATGCGCGCCAGGGCGCGAAAGTCGTCGTCAACGATCTTGGCGGCGCGCGCGACGGCGAGGGCCGCTCGGCGGGGCCGGCGCAGGATGTCGCCGACGAGATCAAGGCGATGGGCGGCGAGGCGGTGGCCAACGGCGACGACGTCTCCGACTGGGAGGGCGCCAAGCGCATGATCGATCAGGCGATCTCGACCTATGGCACGCTCGACGTGCTGGTCAACAATGCCGGCATCCTGCGCGACCGCATGATTTTCAACATGACGATCGACGAATGGGACGCGGTGATCAAGGTGCATCTGCGCGGCACCTTCTGCCCGATGCGCCATGCCGTCGGCTATTGGCGCGAGCGCGCCAAGGCCGGCGAGCAGAACGATGCGCGCATCATCAACACGACCTCGGTGTCGGGCCTCTTCTGCAATCCGGGGCAGACCAATTACGGCGCGGCCAAGGCCGGGATCGCCTCGCTGTCGCTGATCGCGGCCAAGGAACTGATCCGCTACGGCGTGACGGTCAACGCGATCTCGCCCGGCGCGCTGACGCGGCTGACCGAAGATCTCGGCCCGCCGGAAGAATTGAAGCCCGGCGAATGGAACCCGCGCGATCCCTCGAACGTCGCGCCCATCGTCGTCTGGCTGGGCTCTGCCGAAGCGCGCGAGGTGACGGGCCAGGTGTTTGAATCGATGCGCGGCCGGCTCTGCGTCTATGAAGGCTGGCACCGCGGCCCGACCGTCGAACAGCAGGCCCGTTTCGATCCGGCGAAACTCGGCCCGATTGTGAAAAAGATGCTGGCCGATCGCCGCCCGGACCAGAAGATGGGCGAGGGCTAAAGCCCCAGCACCGCCTTCGCCAGCACGTTGCGCTGGATTTCGTTCGAGCCGCCATAGATGGTGGCGGCGCGGCCGAAACCGTAATTGGCGAAGACCGTTTCGGCATGATCGGGCCCGACCCGCGGCGCATTGGGAAGGCCCTCGAGGCGCTCGCGCTGCGAAGGCAGCGTGTAATAGCCGATCGCCTCCACCGCCAGCGTCTGCAATGCCTGCTGAATGTCGGTGCCGACGATCTTCAGGATTGAGGAGCGCTCGCCGACCTGCCGTCCTGCCGCCGCATCGGCCAGAATCCGCGCATTGGTGATTTCGAGCCCGGCCAGATCGATCTCGATTTCGGCAAGCTTGCGGCGGAACGACGGGTCGTCGGCGAGACGCCGGCCGTCGCTTCCTTGCGTCGCTTCCGAAATCCGGTGCAGCCGCTCGACCGCCTTTTTCGATTCCGGCACGCCTGCAATGCCGGTGCGCTCATGCGTCAGCAGGAACTTGGCATAGGTCCAGCCCTTGTTCTCTTCGCCGATGCGGTTATCGACCGGCACGCGCACATCCTCGAAAAAGACTTCGTTGAGGTGATGCAGCTCGTCGATCGAGACCAGCGGCCGCACCGTGATGCCCGGCGTCTTCATGTCGATCAGCAGGAAGGAGATGCCTTCCTGCGGCTTCGAGGTGTCATCGGTGCGCACCAGGCAGAAGATCCAGTCGGCCTCATGCGCATAGGAGGTCCAGATCTTCTGGCCGTTGACGACGTAATGATCGCCGTCGCGCACCGCGCGCGTCTTCAGCGCGGCGAGATCGGAGCCGGCGCCCGGTTCCGAATAGCCCTGGCACCACCAGATGTCGCCGGTCAGAATGCCGGGCAGGTGCTGCGCCTTCTGCGCCTCGTTGCCGAATGTGTAGATGACGGGCCCCACCATGCCGAGGCCGAACGGCATCAGCCGCGGCGCTTCGGCGCGCGCCGTTTCCTCGTTGAAGATGTGGCGCTGCGTGGCGGTCCAGCCGGTGCCGCCATGTTCTTTCGGCCAGGCCGGTGCGACCCAGCCCTGTTCATAAAGCGCGCGATGCCATTTCTTCAGCAAGGACTTCTCGACCGAGACGCCGACCGACTTCGCCTCGGCGATCTCGCGCGGCAGCTTGTCCTTCAGGAATTGCCGCACGGCGTCGCGGAAAGTCTCGTCAGCCTTGTTGATCGCCAGTTCCATCGCACCCTCCCGATTTTCGCCACAGGATAGAGCGAAGTCCCGCCGTTGTGCCAGTCGTCCCCGAAAAGCAGAAGGGCCACGCCCTTTCGGGAATGGCCCTTCGCTCCTATCCGCGTCTGTTTCTTGTTTTTTGACGCCGATTCTTTTGTGCCGTCAGCCGAGCTTCGCCAGCGCCGCCGCGACGTGACCCGGTTTTTCCAATGTCATCAGATGGCCTGCTTCCGGGATCGAGACGAGTTCGGCGCCGCCGATCGCCTTTTTCCAGGCATGCGCATAGGCCGGCGGGATCAGCCGGTCATTGTCGCCCCAGATCAGCAGCGTCTTCGCCTTGATCCGGTAGAGCCGCTGCGAAAGGCCGCGATCCGGGATCGGGAACAGGATCTTGCCTGCCATCCCCATCTGCCGCGCGTTCTGCACCAGAAAGCCCTTCAGCCATTCCGGATCGTCGAGCGTGACACCGGCCGTCATCAGGGCGGTGCCGGCTTCGACATCGTGGAAGAGCACCGCCGGCAGCTCGTAAGGCAGCATCGCGAAAATGTCGGGGATCGGATGCGCGTCGAGCCAGAGGCCGGCCGGACAGATCAGGCCGAGGCGGCTGACATCATTGGGCGCGATGGCGGCCATTTCGGCGGCGATCATGCCGCCCATCGAATGACCGGCAAGGATCGGGTCTTTCAATCCGAGCGCGGCCACCACGTCCCAGGTGTGGAGCGTGATGTCGAGCATCTCGCGAAGTTCGCCGCATTCTTCCGAGTCGCCATAGCCCGGCAGCAGCGGTGCATAGACGTGATATTTCTCTGCGAGCTTCGTCAGCAGCGGGTCTTCCGCCGTGACGCCGCCGGCGCCATGCAGGAAGACGAGAGGTTCTCCCTTTCCGCCCTCGAAATAGCGAACCGGAACGTGGTGGGTCTTGATCGTTTTCGTTTCCATCAGTCCTTGCCTCCGACCATCGCCGCCACTTCCTTCTCGGCCGGCAGGCTGCCCGGCGTCACGCGCTTGGCCAGCGGCTTGCACCAGAAGCGGTTGTCGTCCTTGTAGTCGGGGAAGATGTCGCGCAGATGCGGCATCACCTTTTCGGCGAAGAGCTTCGTCGAGTGCATGCACTTGTCCATCGGCATGTTGCCGACATGCAGCAGGCAGAAGATGTTGCCGACATTGAGCCCCTTGATCAGCTCTTCCATGCGCTGGCGCACCGTCTCCGGGCTGCCGGCGATCACATGGCCCTGTTCGGTCAGGTCCTTCCAGGTCAGATGCCCGTAGCCGTCGATCGGCGGCGCATATTGCGACAGCGCCCCGGTCTGGATCGTCTTGATGGTGCGGTAGCCGGGCGCGTCGGCGAAGCCGCCATAGACATGCAGGCAGCGATTGTAGAAATAGCTGACATGCTCCGAGTAGAGACGTTCCGCCTCTTCGTCGGTGTCGGCGACGCAGATCGTCTGCGCGAAGCCGGCGCGATAGGGGCTTTCGTCGGGCGCGTTGCGCTCTGCGACGCGGTCCCAATAGCCCTGCAACAGCGCCTTGGCGCGGATGTAACCGGAGAAGGAGAGGTAGGAATAGGAATAGGTGTTGTCGATGCAGAAATCATAGGTCTCGACCGAGCCGCCGCCCGGAATATGGATCGGCGGCGGATCCTGGATCGGCCGCGGCCAGATATTGACGTGGCGCAGCTTGTTGTAGCGGCCGTTGAAGGCGAAGGGATCGGGATCGGACCAGGCGCGGCGGATCAGATCATGCGCTTCCTGGTATTTCTCGCGCGTCAGCGCCGGAATCTGCCCGTAGCAGTAATTGGTGTCCATCGAGGTGCCGACCGGAAAACCGGCGACCAGGCGTCCGCCCGAAATGCAGTCGAGCATCGCGAATTCTTCGGCGACGCGCACCGGCGGATTGTAGAGCGCAATCGAATTGCCGAGCACGACAAGCCCGACATCGGTCGTGCGCCGCGCCAGTCCCGCCGCGATGATGTTGGGCGACGGCATGATGCCGTAGCCGTTCTGGTGATGCTCGTTGACGCCGATGCCGTCGAAGCCCAGCGTGCCCGCGTATTCGAGCATGTCCATGTAGGAATTGTAGACTTCGTGGCTTTTCGCCGGATCGAACAGGCGCGAGTCGATATCGACCCAGACCGAACGATGCTTCTCCCGGAAATCGTCCGGCAGATAGGGCCACGGCATCAGATTGAACCATGTGAATTTCATTTTGGTCCTCCCGGAAGGGGCTCTTTTCGGCGCGCCCATGCATGGCGGCCCGGCCCTCATCGTTGTTTAGGGTGTTCACCCTAGGCAGGGAGTCTAGCCATTTCGCCGGACTCACGCAAACGTTACGTCGCGTAAAAGGCCCGGGCTGTCGTGCGGCGCGGCAACGACTTATCGTGACGCTCAAAGCAGAACCCGGCAGGAGGACGTCATGCGCTTCAAGACACTCGGAAATTCCGGCCTGAAGGTTTCGGTTGTCGGTCTCGGCTGCAACAATTTCGGCATGAAGATCGAACAGGCCGCCGCCGATGCCGTTGTGCACAAGGCGCTCGACCTCGGCATCACGCTGTTCGACACGGCCGATATTTATGGAAACAAAGGCGGTTCGGAGCGAATGCTCGGCCATGCGCTGGGCGGACGGCGCAAGGAGATTGTGCTGGCGACCAAGTTCGGCCTCGCGATGGAGGACGGCGAATACATGAAGGGCGGCTCGCGGCGCTACATCATGCAGGCGGTCGAGGCGAGCCTCAAACGTCTGAACACGGATTATATCGACCTCTACCAGATGCATTTCCCCGACCCCGCAACGCCGATCGAGGAAACGATTTCGGCGCTCGACGATCTCGTCCGTTCGGGCAAGGTGCGTTATGTCGGCTGCTCGAACTTCGCCGGCTGGCAGCTGGTCGAGGCGCATTACATCGCGCGGGAACACGGCCTCGCGCCCTTCATCAGCGCGCAGAACCATTACAACCTGCTCGACCGAAAGATCGAATTCGAACTGGTGCCGGCGGCAAACAAGTATGGCGCAAGCATCCTTCCCTATTTCCCGCTGGCGAGCGGCATGCTGACCGGCAAATACCGGCGCGGCGGCAACGGCCCGGAGGATGGCCGGCTGACGGTCGCCGCCGCCATGGGCAAGAACCTGCTGACAGATGCCAATTTCGACCTTGTGGACAAGGTGACGGCGTTTGCCGAAGCGAAGGGCAAGACGATGCTCGACGCCGCCATCGGCTGGCTCGCCTCGCAGGATCATGTGGCCAGCGTAATCGCCGGTGCGACGAAGCCCGAACAGGTCGAGCAGAACGTCAAGGCCGGGACATGGGAAATGACGGCGGAAGAACGCGACGAGATCGGCAAACTCACCTTCCGTTTTTAGACCTTGATGTGCGGCCGATTTCGCTTGGGCGTGCGGTCGCCGTCTCTATACTCGCGGGCCATCGGAACAAGAACAACGACGGGCGGCCTCTCCGCGAAACGGGAAAGCCGCTCAGGGGGAAAATCAGACCATGACCGCGCCGCTATCGCGATCCTCGATCTATATTCACGGTTCGATCGGCCTGCCGATCGCGATGTTCGGCTATCCGGTGGCGGTCTGGCTGCCGCCCTTCTATGCCGGAGAGCTCGGCGTCTCGCTGGCGGCCGTCGGCACCATGATCATGCTGGCGCGCCTCACCGATGTCGTCACCGATCCGATGATCGGCTATCTCTCCGACCACACCCATACGCGCATCGGCCGCCGCAAACCCTTCATGCTGCTCGGCCTGCCGATCCTGGTGGTCGGCGTGCTCTTCCTCTTCATGCCGTATCTTTTCGGCTTCTCGTCCGTCGGCAGCGTCTATCTGCTGGCCTGGCTCGCCGTCATGTTCATCGGCTCGACGCTGGTCTACATCCCTTATTTCGCCTGGGGCGCCGAAATGTCGCCCGACTATCACGAGCGTTCGCGCATCACCGCCTCGCGCGAATTCTATGTGCTGGTGGGGCTGATGCTGGCGGCGCTCATTCCGGCACTGCTGCCACTCTTCATCGACGGGCCGGCGCGACCCAAGCCGGTTCTGGAGGCGATGGGCTGGGCGATCATCCTGCTGATGCCGCTGCTGGTTCTGCTGGTCTGCTGGCGCGTCGCCGAGCCTGAGCATGTGAAGGTCGCGCGCCGGGTGCCGCTGATCGAAGGCCTGCGCCATGTCGGCCGCAACGGGCCGATGGTGCGCGTGCTTGCCATCGTGCTGATCGTCACCGGCGGCGAGGCCTTCCGCAACGCGCTCTCGCTCTTCTTCATGCGCGACTATATCGGCGTCACCGGCGTCGGCATGCTCTATCTCTATTATTTCGGCGCCGGGTTGCTGGCCATTCCGGGCTGGCTCTGGCTCGGCCGCCAGATGGGCAAGCACAAGGCCTTCGCCGTCTGCATGACGGCGGCAGCCGCACTCTCGACCATCGCCTTCTTCCTTGAGCCTGGCCAGACTCAGATTTTCACGGTGATGTTCGTCGCCAAGGGGCTTTGCTTCGGCGGCCTGCAGTTTCTGCCGCTGGCCATGCTGGCCGACGTCGTCGATGTCGACACCGCGCGCTCCAAGGGCAAGCGCGCCGGCACCTTCTTCGCCATCTCGGGCATGACGACCAAGCTCGCCACCGCCTTCGGCACCGGCATCTCGCTCAACGTTGTGGCCTTTTTCGGCTTCAACCCGACAGGGGCGGCCGGCGTCAACGGTCCCGACGAATTCTGGTGGCTGACCTTCAGCTATGCGGTGATCCCGTCGATCTTCTTCCTCGCCGCGCTCTGGCTGACCTGGACCTATCCGCTGACGGCGGCGCGGCAGGCGCGGCTGCGCGGGCTGATCGAGCGGCGCAATCTGCGGCTGGCGCAGGAAGCGGCGATCAACCGTTCGGCCGATTGAGGTTCAGACGCCGTAGCTTCGGGCGACCCTGTAGCGCAGCGTATAGATCGGCCGCTGCACTTCGCGGCGCAAACTCGCCAGACGGTCGTCGGGCAGCGAAACCGGCTGCGTGTTGCCATCGCAGAAGCGCTCGAACAGCGCCGCATCGACCCGGTTGTCGGCGACGATCCGTTCGCGCATTGCCGGCGCGAGATCGTCGAAGGCAAGCGTCCGGGTGCGCGTCACATTCGCAATCTCGAAGTCGGCCGGCGCGTTGCGCTCCGCCGCGATCTTGGCGATCAGGCTGCCGCATTCCCGGTAGGACGAGACATGCCAGAAGGAGCGCAGTGTTTCGGTGAGAATGTCGAGCCGTTCGTCGGGCGGCATCAGGCGCAGACGGCTGAACGGCAGTTCGAGATAGCGATTGAGCAGAAAGTCGCTCATCGGATTGGATGCCTGGGAATTGTACCACATCTCGAACGGGAAGGACTTCATGCCCTTCTCCATGTAGCGCTGCACCCGGAAATTGTAGAAGGACAGCAGAAATCCGACCGGATCGCGCAGCAGGACCGAGCGCTTGATCTGGCGCCCGGGAAATTTCGCCGCGACCGATTCCCCGAAAAAGTGACCGATCACGAACACCGCCGGCTGTGACTGAAGTGCCGGGTTTTCGGTCATCCGGTAATAGGGCCGGCTGAAATAACGCCCCGGTGCGCGCCGCCGCAGCGGCCATGCGAAAGCATCCGGAAACGTCGACCGGACATAGGTTTCGACGGTTGTGCCCGCGCATTTGGGCAGATGGATGAGGAGATAGAGATCCTTCGTGTCGGTTGTCGTGTCGGTCATCCGTCGATCCAGCCCCTCGATTCCCCAGCCCTTCGATTTCCCAGCCCTTCGATTCCAATCTCCGCGACAGTCCGGAAGGGGCGCACAGACTGGCGCAGCGCAGCACCCTTGGCAAGGTGCTGCACCGCGCGCCGGGCGGCCCGACAGGCGCGGAACGCCCGGCATTCTGCGGCAAAATACCTTTCCGTTTGGCAAGCCCGCTATCGGCGCTAGGATGCCTGCAACCAGAAAATGCAGGACATCGGGAGGAAACGAATGGCACAGCTGGATCTCGTCATCCGCGGCGGCACGATCGTCGACGGTTCGGGCGGCGCGGCTTATGAAGCCGATGTGGCGATCGACAAGGGCGTCATCGTCGAGATCGGCAAGGTCGCCGCATCCGGCCGCGAGGAGATCGACGCGAAAGGCCTGCTGGTCACGCCGGGCTGGGTCGACATCCACACCCATTACGACGGCCAGGTGACCTGGGACAGCCGCATGACGCCCTCCTCGATCCACGGCGCGACGACGGTCGTCATGGGCAATTGCGGCGTCGGCTTCGCGCCGGTGAAGAAGACCGATCACGATCGTCTGATCCGTCTGATGGAAGGCGTCGAGGACATTCCCGGGGCGGCGCTGCATGAAGGCCTGTCCTGGAAGTGGGAGAGCTTCGCCGACTATATGGACGCTGTCGAAACACTGGCGCACGACATCGATCTCGTCATGCAGGTGCCGCATGGCGCGGTGCGCGTTTATGTGATGGGCGAGCGCGGCGCGAAGCGCGAAGCGGCAACCGATGCCGAGATCGCCGAGATGCGTGAAATCGTCCGCGATGCAATCAAGGCCGGCGCCATCGGCTTTTCGACCTCGCGCACGGTGGCGCATCGCACCAGCGACGGCGACCTGACGCCGACCATCGGCGCCGCCGATGCTGAAATGATCGCGATTGCCGAAGGCCTGAAGGAAGCCGGCGCCGGCGTACTGCAATGGGTCTCCGACTTCCGCGACATCGATCACGAATTCTCGCTGGTCGAAAAGCTGGTCGAGGTCTCGGGCCGCCCCTTGAGCTTCTCGCTGGTGCAAGCCGACGTGGTACCCGACCAGTGGCGCGACCTGCTGACCCGTCTCGACAGCGCCGCCGGCCGCGGCCTGCCGATCAAGGCGCAGGTACAGGGCCGGCCGGTCGGCCTGATGCTCGGACTTCAGGGTTCGGTGCATCCCTTTCTCACACGCCCGAGCTATCGCGCCATTGCCGACAAACCGCTCGCAGAGCGCGTGGCGCTGATGCGCGAACCCGCGTTTCGCGCGAAGTTGCTGTCGGAACAGCTTGAACCCGGTCATCCGTTTCTCAATTCGCTCGCGGGCGCCTATCACAAGATGTTCGAGCTCGGCGATCCGCCGAACTATGAGCCGGCGCCCGAGGACAGCATCGGCGCGCGGGCAAAGCGCGAGGGCAGGAATCCCGACGAAATCGTCTATGACATGCTGACCGCGAACGAGGGCCGCAACTTCCTCTTCTTCCCGCTCCACAACTATTACGATTTCAATCTCGATAACGCGCTGACCATGCTGAGAAACCCGAACACATTGTTCGGCCTGTCGGATGGCGGCGCACATGTCGGCGTCATCTGCGATGTCAGCGTGCCGACCTACATGCTGACCCATTGGTGCCGCGACCGCACGCGCGGCGAAAGGCTGGATCTGCCTTTCGTCGTCAAGAGCCAGACCCGCGACACGGCGGAGGCGATCGGCCTGCTCGATCGCGGGTTGATCGCGCCGGGCATGAAGGCCGATGTCAACGTGATCGACTTCGAGCGCCTGCGCCTGAAGCCGCCGGGCATGGTCTACGACCTGCCGTCGGGCGCGCGGCGGTTGATGCAGGAAGCCGAGGGCTACGTCGCCACCATCGTCAGCGGTGCGGTGATCTATCGCGACGGCCGGCCGACAGGCGCGCTGCCGGGCAAACTGGTGCGCGGCCACC
>JAUXOE010000173.1 GCA_030682415.1 Parvibaculum sp. | reverse complement strand
ATTGCGCGCCGCATCGCTGGCGCTCGCCGCTTTCGCCGCCCCGGCCTCCACAAGACCCGCCACCGCCGTCTCGCTGAGGTCGAACACCTTGAGCTGATGCCCCGCCTTGACCAGATTGCGCGCCATCGGCCCGCCCATATTGCCAAGCCCGACAAATCCGATCTTCGCCATCGCGTCCTCCTTCGGCGCTTCTCTCAAGGAAGCGTCAGTTCGTCCGCGCCCAGCGGCGCAAAATATCCATCCACATCGCCTGCGCTCATTTCAGCAAGCGTCGCCGGCTTCCATTTCGGCGCCTGGTCCTTGTCGATCACGACCGCCCGCACTCCCTCATAGAAATCGTGCCCTTTCACGAAACGCTCGATCAGCCGGTATTCGAGCTTCATGCAATCCTCGAAATCGAGCGCCGCGCCTTCGCGGATTTGCCGAAATGCGACCAGCGTGCTGGTCGGCGACTTCGCCTCGATCGTGTCGGCCGTCTTCATCGCCCACTCGCCGCCGTCGGCACGTAGCGAGGAAATAACCTCCGCAATGGAACCCTTCGAGAAATGTCCGCCAATCTCCTTTTGCATCGACGCCAGCGGCGCCGGCCCCTCTTCTTCTACAACTTCGCGCAGCGCGACACGCGGATCGGCACCGCCCGCCAGCCGGTCCTTCAGCGTCTCGAGCCTTGCCGACGGCACATAGGCATCCGCGATACCGGCATAAATCGCATCGGCTGCTTTCAGCCTTGTTCCGGTCAGTCCGAGATACATGCCCGTCTCGCCCGGACAGCGCGGCAGAAACCAGGTTCCCCCGACATCCGGGAAAAGCCCGATTCCGGTTTCCGGCATCGCAAAGGTCAGCTTCTCTGTTGCCACGCGGTGCGAGCCATGCACCGAGACGCCGACCCCGCCGCCCATATTGATCCCGTCCATCAGCGCAACATACGGTTTCCGATAGCGCTTGATATAGGTGTTCAGCTTGTATTCTTCGCGCCAGAAATCGAGCGCCGTCGGATCGCCCGCCTGCCCCCAGTCGTATAGCGCGCGAATGTCGCCGCCGGCGCAAAACGCCCTTTCGCCCGCGGCTTCAATGACGACGCAATGAATTTTGGGGTCGTCGGCCCATGCGATCAGTTGCGGATGGATCGCCCGCACCATTCCGAGCGTCAGCGCGTTGAGCGCCTTCGGGCGATTGAGCGTGATGATCCCGGCAACGCCACGCCGCTCGAACAGAACTTCGTCTTCCTCGTTCATGCTCAGCTTTTCAACAACTCGCGCGCAATGATGACGCGCATGATCTCGTTGGTGCCTTCGAGAATCTGATGCACCCGCGCATCGCGCAAATGCCGTTCCAGCGGGAAGTCCTTCAGATAGCCATAACCGCCATGTATCTGTAGCGCCTCGTTGATGACGTTGAAGCCGACATCGGTGGCGAAACGCTTGGCCATCGCCGCATGCATCGTCGCATCCGGCGTCTTGGCATCCACCTTGGTCGCCGCCTGCATGATCATCAGCCGCGCTGCCTCGAGTTCGGTCGCCATATCGGCAAGCTTGAACTGCAAGGCTTGAAACTGCGACAGCTTCTTGCCGAATTGCTCGCGCTCGCCAAGATAGTCCTGTGCGCGCTTCAGCGCCGCACGCGCCGTGCCAAGCGAACAGGCGCCGATATTGAGACGCCCGCCGTCGAGCCCCATCATCGCGATCTTGAAGCCCTCACCCTCCGCGCCGATCAGGTTCGCCGCCGGCACATGGGCGTCTTCGAAAATGACCTGTGCCGTCGGTTGGCTGTTCCAGCCCATCTTGCGCTCCGGCGCACCGAACGACAGGCCCGGCGTTCCCTTCTCGACCACAAGGCACGACACGCCCTTCGGCCCCGCCTCGCCGGTACGCACCATGCAGACATATATGTCGGAGGTGCCGGCACCCGAGATAAATGCCTTGGAGCCGTTCAGCACATAATGGTCGCCGTCGCGCACCGCTTTTGTCTTCAGCGATGCGGCATCCGAACCGCTCGACGGCTCGGTCAGGCAGTAACTCGCGATCAGCTCCATCGGCGTCAGCTTCGGAAGCCATTTCTGCCGCTGCGCATCATTGCCGAAACGGTCGATCATCCACGACGCCATGTTGTGGATCGACAGGAATGCGGCGGTGGAGGTGCAGCCTTCGGACAACGCCTCGAATATCAGCGCCGCATCGAGCCGCGTCAGCGCCGACCCGCCCACATCCTCGCGCACATAAATGCCGGCAAAGCCGAGCGCCGCCGCCTTGCGCATCGTCTCGACCGGAAAATACGCGTCCCGGTCCCAGTCGGCCGCGAAAGGGGCCAGTTCGTCGGCCGCAAATTGCCGCGCCACATCCTGAAATGCCTGCTGTTCTTCGGTCAGCTCGAACCGCATCCTTCGTCCTCCCCGAACGGCGCCCGAAAGGCGTCGAAGCGGTGATAATCGCCCCCCTTAACCCTGTCAACGAACGCCCGCCTTGCCGCAGCGTAAGGTCACATTGCACCGGCCGCGCCCAGGCGTTATGAGTGGCGCATGAGCGACAAGCAGAGCCCCGCCCCCGCCTTTCCCGCCATTCGCATGCGGCGCAACCGCAAGGCCGACTGGTCGCGGCGTCTCGTCGCCGAAAGCGCGCTTTCGGTGAACGATCTGCTCTGGCCGCTCTTTCTGACCGAAGGCAAGGGCCTGCGCGAACCCGTCGCAACGATGCCCGGCGTCTTCCGCCTCTCGGTCGACGAGGCGGTGCGTGCGGCCGCCGAAGCGGCATCGCTCGGCATTCCGGTGATCGCCCTCTTCCCTTACACGGCGGCGGAGAAGCGCGACGCAACCGGCTCGCTCGCCACCGATCCCGAAAATCTCGTCTGCCGCGCCACCCGCGCCATCAAGGCCGAGGTGCCAAATATCGGCGTTCTCTGCGACGTCGCGCTCGACCCCTACACCAGCCACGGCCATGACGGGCTGATGAAGGGTGACGTCATCCTCAACGACGAAACGCTCGAAGCGCTGGCGAAACAGGCGCTCGTTCAGGTCGAGGCCGGTTGCGACATCATCGCCCCTTCCGACATGATGGACGGCCGTATCGGCGCAATTCGTTCAGCGCTTGAAGCGGCGGGACACACCGACACGCAGATCATGTCCTATGCGGCCAAATATGCGTCTGCCTTCTACGGTCCCTTCCGCGATGCGATCGGATCGACGGGCGCCTTGAAAGGCGACAAGCGCACCTATCAGATGGACCCGGCAAACGGCGACGAAGCGCTGCGCGAAGTCGCGCTCGACATCGCCGAAGGCGCCGACATGGTGATGGTGAAACCCGGCCTGCCCTATCTCGACATCGTCTCGCGTGTAAAAACGACGTTCGGCATGCCGACCTTCGCCTATCAGGTTTCCGGCGAATATTCGATGATCGCCGGTGCCATCGAGCGTGGCTGGTTCGACCGCGACCGCGTCATTCTCGAAAGCCTCACGGCCTTCAAACGTGCCGGCGCCGATGGCGTCCTCACCTATTTCGCGCTCGACGCGGCCAGGCTCCTCGCCCGCTAGCCGAGCCCCGCCAGCCTCAACGACGCAATGCCGTGAAGCGCCGCAAGGCCGCCCGCCTCTTCGGTCAGATCGGCAACTTCATCCACGAGCTTGCGGCGCTTGGTCGCCGTCTTGCGGTCGCCGAGCCGTCCGAACATCAATTCGTAACGGCCGGGAAAATCCTCGGCAAAGGCCAGATAGGCGTCGTGCACGGACCGCGCGCTGGTTGCGGTTTCGAGATCGCCGATCAATATCTCGTAGCCCTCCAGCGCCACGGCCCCCAACAGCTCGTCGAGATTGGCGAAATGACGATAGGGCGCGGCTTCCGACACGCCGGCCCGCCGCGCCGTTTCGCGCATCGTCAGCGCATGCCGCCCGCGAATATCGATCAGCGTGATCGCGGCATCCATCAGCCCGCGCCGCAAATCGCCGTGATGATAGGACGTTTTCTGTCCGCGAAGCCGCGCCCGCATTTGCCGCACCCGCCCTTGCGTTCCCGCTTTGTCTCAATATTCGCCATGTTAGCGCCGTTAACATAAATGTCAACGTTAATTCGCGAACGATCCGTGAACGGAGAATCCGGCCTGAACGTATATGGTTAAAACCTGAAGCCCGTCTGTGGGCCGTCGATGCGCACGATCGTATCGGTAACGAAACCGTTGAAGCCGGTCTGCATCCCGATCGAATAGGCGCCCATCAGGCCGAACTCGATCCAGTCACCCTCGCCGATGGATTCCGGCAAATCGAAAGTCTGCTTCAGGACGTCGAGACTGTCGCAGGTCGGACCGAAAATCCGGAACGATTGCATCGGACCTTCGACCGGGCCCGATTTTGAGATCGCCCGAACCGGCGGGTCGAGATCGCCATCTCGAATTTCGGAGAGACATCCATAAATTCCGTCATTGATGTAAAGGCTGTCACCCTTCCTGAGATGCACCTGCGTCAACACTGAACAGGCATCGGCCACCAGCGCGCGTCCCGGTTCGGCGAAAAGCGGAAGTTCGAGACCGAGCTTCTCATACGCTGCCTGGATAACGTCGAAATAGGCCGCTAGCGGCGGTGTGTCCTTCTTGTAGACCGCCGGAAAACCACCGCCGACATCGAGATATTCGAGTTTGACGCCGGCCCGCGCGGCCACCTCCGCCGACATTTCCATCGCCACGCGATAGGCATCGGGGTCGAGACACTGGCTGCCGACATGAAAAGCGATGGCTGTGCGGCAGCCGCGACGCGACGCCTCCGTCAACAACGCAACCGCTTCATCGGGTGCCGCGCCGAATTTCGATGAAAGGTCATAAACGGCGCTCCCCTTCGGCGTCGCAATCCGGACCTCGATAGTGATGTCGGTGCCGGCGATCTCGGTCACCTTGTCGAGCTCGCTGAACGTGTCGACCACATAGTCCTTGAGACCGTAAACATCGGCAGCTGCTTCCAGCGCCCCGCGTCCCTTCACCGGGTGATTGAAATAGCAATGCGCCTCCGGCAATTGCTCGGTCACCTTGGCGATCTCGAAAATCGAAGCCGTGTCGAAATGCCGGACACCGCCTTCCCATAGCGCTTTCAGAACATAGGGGTGCGGATTGCACTTGACCGCATAAAGGACCGTGCCCGGAAACCCGTCGACAAATTCCCGGGCCCGTGCCCGCAACACATCCGGAAAGACACAGAACACCGGATAGGACGGATTGAGCCGGGCGATCACATCGGCGACGGAGGCAAAGCGCAACTCGCGCGCAGCGCTGCTCATTTCCGCTCCAGGCGCGCAATCAGGCTCGACGTATCCCAACGGCTGCCGCCCATCGCCTGCACCTCCGAATAAAACTGGTCGACCGTTGCCGTCACCGGCAGATGCGAGCCGTTCTTGCGCGCCTCGTCAAGACAGATGGCGAGATCCTTGCGCATCCAGTCAACCGCAAACCCGTGCTCGAACTTTCCCTCGATCATCGTCTTGTAACGGTTCTCCATTTGCCAGCTCTGCGCCGCGCCCTTCGAGATCACCTCGATAACGGCGGCAGCGTCGAGGCCCGCGCGCTTGGCGAAGTGGATGCCTTCGGAAAGGCCTTCCACGAGCCCGGCAATGCAAATCTGGTTGACCATCTTGGTGAGTTGCCCGGCCCCGCTCGGCCCCATCAGCCGCGCCATCCGCGCATAGGCGGCAATCGCGGGCTCAGCCTTGGCGAAATCGGCCGCGTCGCCGCCCGCCATCACGGTCAGCACGCCATTTTCGGCGCCCGCCTGCCCGCCCGAAACCGGCGCATCGACAAAGCCGATGCCTCTCGCCGCAGCCAGCGCGTGAAGCTCGCGCGCGATCGTCGCCGAGGCCGTCGTGTGATCGACGAAAATCGTATCCCGTCCCATTCCGCCAAAGGCACCGTCGGGCCCGCATGTCACCTCGCGCAAATCATCGTCATTTCCGACACAGGCAAACACGATCTCCGCCCCCGCCGCCGCTTCGCGTGGCGTCGCCGCATACGCGCCGCCATGTTGCCCAATCCAGCGTTCGGCTTTTTCTGCGGTTCGATTGTAGACGGTGACTTCGTGACCGGCCTTCTTCAGATGGCCCGCCATCGGATAGCCCATCACGCCGAGGCCAAGAAATGCGACGTTGCTCAACGTTTTTCTCCCGCTTGATTGCCCGCCTATGTAACAGGCTCCGGCAACAAAGCGCAAAGATGCGTCAGCGAATTTCGCCTTCGGCGGCGATACGCCCGGTCCGGCAAAGCTGCGAGGAACGGCCGGTGCAGGTTGCGTAGTAGAGCCGAACGATATTGCCGTCCAGCGTCATGTCGTAGCAATCGCTGGTGCCATACTGGATCTCGCTCGAACTATGACACCATTGGTTGCCTTCGATCCACCACGTGCCGCGTCCGCTACGGCTGCGCGAACCGGAGCCCTGCGAATGATACATGCGGTGAAAATACTGGGTCAGCGTCAAATTGGTCGTGCCGTCGGCATTGAGTTGAATCACGGTATTGAAAAGCCGGTTGGTGCCCTGCTGGTCGAGCCGCCCCATTTCGAGATGAAATGTCTTGCCGACAACCTGCGCCCGGATTTGTCCAGCTGAAAGCGAATTGCCCAGGCGATTGAGTACGGTTTCGGAAGCATCGCCGCCCGCGCCAAGCGCCTGGCCGGCATCAACGCCACCGCCGGCCTGCGTGGCATTGACGACTTCCTCAACCTCTTCCTCGGGAGGTGGCGTTTCCTCGGACCGTCGCGGTGGCGCTTCCGGCTTTGGCGTCGGCACGGCCACAGGTTCAGGTTTCGGAACCTCGGGTTCGGCAACAGGCTCCGGCGGCGCCGCAAAGCGATCATTGGCGAAACCGGCCGAGAGCTGGAAAGTCACGGAATCGCCGCCGCCCGGGCCCGGTCCACCGAAAATGCCGCCAACCGTCAGCAGCATCGCAAGAAAGAGAAACGCGTGAATAAGGATCGACACAAGAATGAAGGTCCGCAATTCAAAGCGGCGGCCTTCCATCACGGCGGGCATCCCGCCTTGCATCGTCGTCGCCATCGTTACCGGCCTCTCTCGGTCACGATCGTCACCTGCTGCACACCTACTTTTCGCAGCGCTTCCATCAACAACAGCAACGCCTCGGCAGGTGCTTCCGCATCGGCCTTGACGGCCACGCGCTCCATGCCCTTGTCGGCGAGATATTCCTTGAGCGCCTGTTCGACGATCTTGGGGTCGATCGGCCGATCGCCAAGCCAGACAAACCCGTCCGCCTCGACAAGCAGCGTCGCAGGCATGTCGCGTTCGCTGTCGTTGAGCGCACCGGTCGGGAGCTTCACCGCCACATTGTCGGCCGGTGTCATCGTCCCTGCCAGCAGGAAAAAGATCAGCAACAGAAATACGACATTGATAAGCGGGATCAACGTCTCGAACTGGCGGCGCGGCGGGTCCTGATCGAGTTCGATCATGGCGTGATTTTCTCCACACGCGCTGTACCGACATCGCGCGCGCCGGCCTGTCGCGCCGCTTCAATCGCGGAGACGAATGCCTGCGTTCGTGACCCGCTCTCAGCCAGGATCGTTACGGTCATATCCTTGCGGCCACCGATCCCTGCCTTGACGGCCTCGGTCAGGTTCTCGCGCGCGACCGGCGTCCCGTCGACGCGCAACGTGCCGTCGCCCATCAACCAGATTTCCACCACCCGTGCGTCGGTCGGCAGCTCAGACGCATTCGGCGCCGGCGTCACCACGGACAGCGACTGCGTCTTGAGAAACGATGTCGTCAGCATGAAAAAAATCAGCAGCAAAAACACGACGTCGATCAGCGGCGTCAGGCTGGCCATATTTCGTCTGCGTACGGGCTCGTCGAACATGAGCGTTGGCTCCTCGTTCGTCCTATTTCGCGGCCTTCGCCGCAGACGCCCCTGGCCGGGCGTGCAGCGCCGCGATCACACGCGCCGAAGCGTCGCGCATCGACAGCCGCACCTGGTCGATCTTGCCCTCAAGCAGGTTGAGCGCGGTGATCGCCGGCAGCGCCACGATCAGACCCACCGCCGTGGTCAGCAACGCGACCCAGATGCCGCCCGAAAGAAGCGCCGGGTCGACCTGAGACCCTGCCTCCTCAAGCCGCTGGAAGGCCTGGATCATGCCGATCACGGTACCGAGCAGTCCGAGCAGCGGCGAGATATTGCCGATCACCTCGAGCCACCGCAGATAACGTTGCAGGGCGCCCAGCTCCATTGCACCGACACGATTGATTTCAGCCGCCACGTCTTCATCGCGCAAATCGCCACGCACCTTGGCGCGCACACCCGCCGCCATGGCGCGGGCGAGTGGCGTCTTGTGCTTGCGCAGAATGTCGAGCGCACCGGCCGCGTCGCCCGCTTCGATCCGGTCAACGGCCGGATCCACAAAGCTTCGGCGCGACAGCCCGGCCGACCAGAACTGGAATATCTTGAGCAGAATGATCGCCGCCGAAATGACGGACAACACCAGCAGAATGGCGACGATCGGACCGCCCTTGTCGAGCAGCGATCCCAGCGAATACCACGCCTCGGCGCCCCCGGCCTCGGCGATGATTTCGGCGGCGCCCGTCACGGCCGCTTCGCCATTCTCGCCGGTGGCCTCGACAGTTGCTGGCATTTCCTCAGGCATTCTCGAACTCCTCCGACTGAACAGGTACGCGACCTGCGGCGACTACGCCCGCCATCCGCAAAAAAGCGTGACGCCGGCGGCGCATTTTAGTAAACTTCATTTACGAAATCACCGCCGGGCCGAGCCGTCAAGCGATCAAGCGCGGCATGGCATCATTTTTTTGGTTTGGTGTAAATTCCGTGGCCTCGCCGCTCCGATACCCTCACTATGCAGGTATCGAAGCGGCGATGATCGAAGGGGCTGACAGACATGTCGCAAGCAAGAATCGGCATCGTGCCGCAGCCGGAAGCGACGGTCGACGAGTCGCTTTCGCCCCGCCATTTTCTCGAAGTCATTCAAAATCTTGGAACGCTGCTGGCTGAAATTTACGATCGCCGCACGGGGCTGACGCGCAACCAGACCCGCATCGTCATCGAGTTGTTGCAGCGGGACGGTCAGACACAGACCGAGCTTGCCAACGCGCTCAGCATTCACAAGGTTTCCGTCGGCATTTATGTCGCCGAACTCGAGGCGATGGGTCTCGTCGAACGGCGAACTCACCCGACAGACGGTCGCGCCAAATGTATCTTCCTGACGCCGCTGCTCCACGCCAACAAACATGTCGGGGAAACGCACTACGTCGCCATTCACGGCGCCGCAATCGAAGGTATCGACCGCAAGGACTATTTGACGATGCTGAGCGGTCTTGAACGTATGCGCGACAATCTCTCGACACTCGACAAGAGCGATCGCAAGAAAACCGGCATCTGACGGCAAAGTCACGCGCTTAGAGCGGCGGCAGCATCTGATAGCCGCCGCGATGATAGAGCAGCGGCCGCCCGTCCTCGGCGTAATCGAAATTCAGTACCCGCCCGATCATGATCACGTGATCTCCGGCATCGTGCCGCGCCTCGACTTCGCATTCAAAATGCGCGAGTGCTTCCTTGAGCGCCGGACATCCGCTCTCACGCTCGACGACAGCAAGCCCCGTCAGGCTGTGATCGCCCTTGCGCGACAACCGCGCGGAAATCTCCTGATGCTCCTCGCGCAACACATTGACCGTAAAATGCGTCGAAACGGCAAAGGCCGACAGCGTGTCCGACTTCTTGTCGAGGCACCAGAGCACGAGCGGCGGATCGAGCGAGACGGATGAAAACGAGTTGACGGTAATGCCGATCGGCGCGCCGCCCGGAAGGCGTGTTGTGACCACCGCCACACCGGTCGTGAACCAGCCCAGCGCATCGCGGAACCGCCTTGGGTCGTGGGCGGGAGTCGCTGTGGTTTCCGCGCCCTCAGTCTCTGTCATGGCCGATCTCTCTTCGCTGTCACCAGGTCGCCGCGCATCGCCGCCACGTCCTTTGTCAACGACACGTTAACGCCCGCCGCTGGACCTCGGCCCGGTTTAAGCCATACCCACAAGGCCATGCAACCATGATTGGCCGCAAAACACCTGATTTTTGGCGCAAATCCTTTTGGTTAAACCCGCTGTTAAGGCCGACCCCGCAAGAATGTGCGCGAAGGCGGGGCTGGCCTGCATCCCGGCAGGTCTGCGGGGGCGTTAACGTAGAAGAGAGTGCTGGGGCAAATGCGGCTCATTGTCGGCATCGTAGTGGTTCTGTTGAGTGTCTTCGGTGGCTATGCCGCGATGGGCGGACACCTCGAAGTGCTGTGGCAGCCTTTTGAAGCCGTCATCATTCTTGGCGCCGCGCTCGGCGCTTACTTCATTGCCAATCCGCCCTCGGTGCTGAAGGCCACCGGCGGCGTCCTCACCTCGCTGATGAAAGGCCCGCGCTACGACAAGGCCTCTTTCCTCGAACTGCTCGGCCTGCAATATACGCTATTCAAACTTGCCAAGGGCAAAGGCAACCTCGCTCTCGAGGCCCATGTCGAGAATCCCGGCGAGTCGTCGCTCTTCGGTCAGTTTCCACGCTTCGCCGCAGACAAACACGCGGTCGAATTCATGTGCGACTACCTGCGCATGATCACGCTCGGCACCGAGAACGCCCATGAGCTTGAATCGCTGATGGACGAAGAACTCGAAACCCACCATCAGGAACGCGAACGCATCGTCAGCGCCATGCAGGCGCTGGCCGACGGCACCCCCGCCCTCGGCATCGTTGCCGCCGTGCTCGGCGTCATCAAGACCATGGGCTCAATCGACCAGCCGCCCGAAATCCTGGGTGGCCTGATCGGCGGCGCACTGGTCGGCACCTTCCTCGGTGTTTTTGTCGCTTACGGTTTTTTCGGACCGATGGCCCAGTCGCTGCGCAACACCTATGAGGCCGAAGCGAAATACTACTTGTCGATGAAAGCGGGCCTGCTCGCCCACATGGCCGGCTACGCACCCGCTGTTTCCATCGAATTCGCACGCAAGGCCTTGATGTCGGAAGTGCGGCCGACCTTCATCGAGGTCGAGCAGTCCACGGCTTCACTGCAGCCCGGCACCGCCGGCTGACGCGGCGCGGAGAACCGGCATGAGCGCGAAGAACGAGCAACCGATTATCCTGAAAAAGGTCAAGAAGATCGTCCATGCCCATCATGGTGGCGCGTGGAAAATCGCCTATGCCGACTTCGTGACCGCAATGATGGCCTTCTTTCTGCTGATGTGGTTGATCAGCATGACGACGCCGGAGCAGAAGCAGGGTCTCGCCGACTATTTTGCGCCCTCGAATGTCAGTCGCTCGACAAGCGGCGCCGGCGGCATCATGGGCGGCACCGCCTTCGACCAAACCGGCGCCCGCATGCCGGGCACCAAGCCCCAGGTCGTGATGACCATCTCGACGCCCGCCCAGCCCAAGAGCCCCGAGACCGCCGAGGAGAAGGCCGCCGCCGCGCAGATCGACAAACTGCTGAAGGAAAAATCGGCTCGCGACGAACAGAACTTCCGCAGCGCCGCCGAAAGCATCCGCCAGGCCATGCGCGAGAACCCCGACCTCGCCCAGCTTTCGCGCAACGTCATCGTCGACGAAACGCCGGAAGGCCTGCGCATTCAGATCGTCGATCAGGACGGCCGCTCGATGTTCCCGGCCGACCTCGCCGAACCTTATGAACGCACCCGCACTCTGATCGAGGAAGTTGCGCGAATCCTGATCAAGCTGCCCAATCGCGTCAGCATCTCCGGCCATACCGACGCCAACCCGGTCAGCGCCAGGGCCGGCTACGGCAATTGGGAACTGACCGCCGACCGCGCCAATGCCACGCGCCGGATCGTCGAAAAAACCGGTCTGTCCGGCGACCGCATCTATCAGGTCGTCGGCAAGGCCGATTCCGATCCGCTCTTCCCCGAAGATCCCTACATGGCCGCCAATCGCCGCCTGTCGATCGTCCTTCTGCGCGAGGCCTCCGTCACGCCGCCCGGCTTCAGCCCCTGAGCCCGCCGCCATCGGCCCTTGCCTTGGCGCCGATCTGGTCTTAAGTCTCACCTCTCGGATCGTCGGGACCCCCGTTCGGCGCCTGGAGAAAATATGAGCGAACAGAACCAGATAGCCCGCACCTCTCTGTTCTCATCTGAAGAATGGCGCAAGTCGGCCGGCGCCTATGATGGCGTCATTGCCGCCCGCTGCGTCGCCTTTCTGGCCGACCTGCTGGTCCTCGCCATTGTTCTGATCGCCGTCAACATCCTCTTTCTGATCCTCGGAATCCTGACCCTCGGCCTGCTCTGGCCGGGCGCCGCGCTGACGCCGCTGATCGCGCTGGCCTATTTCACGCTGACCCTTGGCGGTCGTCATTCGGCAACGCCGGGCATGCGCTGGCAGGGCATTGAGCTGCGGACTTGGGACGGCCGCCGCCCCGGCTACCTGCAAGGCGCGCTGCAAACGATCCTCTTTTACATAACGACCGCTGCCATCACGCCGCTCGTCCTCGTCGTTCCCCTCTTCAACGAACGCCGTCGCTGCCTCCACGATTATCTCTGCGGCACTGTTTTCGTCCGCCGTTCCGTTTAGCCGTCGTCCCGTGAACCCGCGAGGCTGATGCGCGCATGGAAATGCTAACCCCCTTCGTCTGGCAGATGTGGGCCGTCTACGCGCTGGTGCTGATGGCCGTCATATTGTTCAGCATGGAGCGCCTGACGCTCGAAATATCAGCGCTGGCAATCCTGACGATCCTGCTGGTCTTCTTCTATCTCTTCCCCGTCATCGGCACCAACGGCCGCAACCTGCTCGGCACCACGACACTCCTGTCCGGATTCGCCAATCCGGCCTTGATCGCCGTCCTCGCGCTGCTTGTCATTGGACAGGGCATGTTCCAGACCGGCGCGCTCGACGGCGTGACGCGCTTTGTCGCAGACTTCGGCTCGAAGCACCCGGCCCGTACGATCCTCCTGACCTTCCTGCTGATCGCCGTCAGCAGCGCCTTTCTCAACAACACGCCGATCGTCGTGATGTTCATTCCGGTGCTGGCCACGCTGGCCGGCCGCTTCGGTCAGCGCGCCCCGAAGGTCATGATGACGCTGAGCTTCGTCTCGATCCTCGGCGGCATGACGACCTTGATCGGCTCATCGACAAACCTGCTGGCCGCCGGCGTCGTGCTGACCACCAACCTGCCGCCTATCGGCATTTTCGACTTTGTCGTCCCGGGCGTCTTTCTGGCCACTATCGGCTTTTTCTACGCAACGCTTGTGGTGCCGCACCTGGTTCCCGACCGCGCCGGTCCGGCCGTCGACCTGACCGGCGCCGATCAGGGCGGCGGCAAGCAATACATCGCCCAGATCGAAGTCACGGCCGGCCACCCGCTGGTCGGTGTCGGCGCCGTCGCCGGACTTTTCCCGCCGCTGCGCGACATGACGGTGCGCATGATCCAGCGCGGCGAACATCCGATCCTGCCGCCCTTCGAGGATGTGAGCCTCGAACCGGGCGACGTCATCATCGTCGCCGCAACCCGCCAGACGCTGACCGAGTCGCTGAAATCGGGTTCGAAGATTTTCGAAGGCATGCTCGAGGAGCGTTTTGCCGAAGGCGCCGGCAATGGCGATGCGCCGGCCCGTCCCGGCGGCGAGCTGACCCTGGCCGAAGCCGTCGTCGCGCCGGGATCGCGCATGATCGGCCAGACCATCGAGCAGATCGCCTTCCGCCACCAGACCGGCTGCATCGTGCTCGGCGTCCAGCGCCGCAGCCGCATGATCCGCACCGTCCTCAACGATATCCGTCTCGAAGCCGGCGACGTGCTGCTGGTGCTCGGCAAGAGCACCCGCATCCAGGACCTGCGTCACAGCCGCGACGTGCTGCTGCTCGAATGGTCGGCGACCGAGCTTCCCGACCCGAAGCTGGCGCACCGGGCGCTGGCCATCTTCGGCATCATGGTCTCGACGGTGTTGCTCGGCTGGCTGCCGATCGAGATCGCGGCGGTGGCCGGTGCCGGCGCCATCATCGCCTCGGGCGTGCTGAACGTCCGCCAGGCCGCCCGCGCCATCGACCGCCGCATCTTCCTGATGGTCGGCGCCATGCTCGGTGTCGCCGCCGCGCTCGACGCCACCGGCGGCGCCCGGGCCATTGCCGAGGCCTCGGTCGTTCTCTTCTCGGGTTATGGCGTTCCGGTGATTCTTTCGGCCTTCTTCCTGGCCACCGCCATCACCACCAACGTCCTGACCAACAATGCGACGGCGGTTCTCTTCACCCCCATCGCCATCAGCACCGCAACCCAGCTCGGCGTCGACCCCATGATCTTCGTCTATGCGGTGATCTTCGCCGCCAACTGCTCTTTCGCCACGCCGATGGGCTATCAGACCAATCTGCTGGTTATGGGGCCCGGCCACTATGAATTCCGCGATTTTGTCCGCGCCGGCGCCCCCCTCGTCATCCTGCTCTGGTTGGCCTATTCTCTCTTCGCGCCCTGGTATTACGGATTGTGACCGCCCGGGCGCCGATGCAACAGGCGCGAACAGGCCCGTGACAGATCAATCCCGCATCCGCTTTCCACAGTTCTACATCACCACGGCGCAGCCGTGCCCCTATCTGGCCGGCCGCGCCGAAAAGAAGGTCTTCACCCATCTCCTCGGCGATGAACCCGTCGCGCTGAACAACATGCTGACCCAGGCGGGCTTCCGCCGCAGCCAGAACATCGCCTACCGCCCGGCATGCGACAATTGCACGGCCTGCGTCTCGGTGCGGGTGATCGTCGACCGCTTCCAGCCCGGCCGCACCTTCCGCCGCCTGATGGCGCGCAATGCCGATCTCGCGGTCGGCCTGCGCGCGCCGGCGGCCACCGACGAGCAATACAGCTTGCTGCGCCGCTATCTCGACAGCCGCCACGCCGATGGCGGCATGGCCGACATGGCCCCCGTCGATTATGTGGCCATGATCGAGGACACCACCGTCGCCACCCGCGTCGTCGAATATCGCCGCCCGCGTACCGATGACGGCGACGGCCCGGCGCCGCTGGTCGCCGCCGCGCTGACCGACACGCTCGAGGACGGCCTCTCGATGGTCTACAGCTTCTACGAACCCGGCGAGACCGGCCGCAGCCTCGGCACCTGGATGGCGCTCGACCACATCGAGCGCGCCCGCATGCTCGGCCTGCCCTACGTCTATCTGGGCTACTGGGTCGATGGCAGCCGCAAGATGGCCTACAAGACCCGCTTCCGCCCGCTGGAGGCACTGGGTATGCAGGGCTGGGCCGAAATGGCCCCGCCGCAAAGCCTCAACACCCGCCCCTAACTCCTTGTTTGGGAAGCCGTTGCGCCCCGCGTAGGCGTGCCTATACTGGCCCCGCTTCGACGCCGCGGCGTCAGGGGGAAGTCATTCGGGAGTCATTGATGAAGCGCCGTTCGTTTCTGGCGGGAGCCGGCACAGCCGCCCTCGCCGCCGCGTCCATGCCCGCGCCGGCCATCGCGCAAGGCGCGCCGCGCCAGCTGAAAATGGTCACCACCTGGCCGAAAAACTATCCGGGGCTGGGCACCTCGGCCGAACGGCTGGCGACACGCATCCATGAAATGACCGACGGCCAGATCGACATCAAGGTCTTCGCGGCCGGCGAGCTGGTGCCGGCGCTGGAATCCTTCGACGCCGTCTCGAGCGGCGCCGCCGACGTCTATCACGGGGCGGAATATTACTGGCAGGGCAAGTCGAAGGCCTACAATTTCTTCACCGCCGTGCCTTACGGCATGACCGCCGCCGAAATCAACGGCTGGATCTATCACGGCGGCGGCCAGCAGCTCTGGGACGATCTGGCCAAGGGCTTCAACATCAAGCCGTTCATGGCCGCCAACACCGGCGTCCAGCTTGCCGGCTGGTACCGCAACGAAATCAATTCGCTCGACGACCTGAAAGGTCTGAAGATCCGCATGCCGGGCCTCGGCGGCGAAGTGATGCGTCGTCTCGGCGCCGCCGCCGTCACCCTGGCCGGTCCCGACATCTTCCCGGCCCTGCAGAACGGCACCATCGACGCCGCCGAATGGGTGGCGCCTTGGAACGACATGGCCTTCGGCTTCTACCGCATCGCCAAATTCTATTACTGGCCGGGCTTCCACGAACCGGGCTCGAGCCTTGCCGCCGGTTTCAATCTCAAAGTGTGGGAAAGCCTCACGAAGCAGCAACAGGCCGTCGTGCGCGCCGCCTGCGCCGCCGAGAACGACTACACGCTGGCCGAATACACCCACCACAACGGCCGCGCCCTGAAGACGCTGGTCGAACAGCATGGCGTCCAGATGCGCAAATTCCCGGCCGACGTGCTGGCCGGCTTCAAGAAAGCCTCGCGCGAAGTGCTGGAGGATGCGGCCAAAAGCGATGCCGCCACCGCCGAAATCTATGCCAGCTTCCGCGAAGCGCTCGACATTTCCGAGGAATGGACGCGCATCGGCGACGAGGGTTTTGTGGAGGCGCGCCGCAACTAATGCGGCGTTTTGCACGCATGGATGCACTCGCACGCCTCGCCGGCCTGATCGACACCCTGAACGAATATGTCGGCCGAACGGTCGCATGGTTGGCGCTGCTGATGGTGCTGACGCAATTCGTCGTCGTGCTGATGCGCTATGTCTTCGGCGTCGGCTCGGTCTGGGCGCAGGAATCGATCGTCTACATGCATGCCACGCTCTTCATGCTGGCCGCCGGCTCCACGCTGCTGCACAACGGCCATGTCCGCGTCGACATTTTCTACCGCACCGCCTCGCCGGTCGCCCGGGCCCGCATCGACCTTGTCGGCACGCTGCTGCTGCTCTGGCCGGTCTGTTTCCTGATCTTCTATGTCGCCTTCCCCTATGTCGAAAGTTCATGGCGCGTCCGCGAGGGCAGCCGCGAAACCAGCGGCATCCAGGGCGTCTACCTGCTGAAAAGCGTCATCATCGTCTTCGTCGTCCTGCTGGCGCTGCAGGGCCTGTCGACTGTCATTCACGCGTTGCGCGTTCTCGCCGGACTTGAAAAACCCGTCGAGGAGGCCGCGCCCCTGCTCTAGGCCGCCCGCTCATGGAGCTTCGCGACTCGCTCGACATCCTGATGTTCGCCACCCTTTGCATGGTGCTGCTGACGGGTTTTCCGGTCGCCTTCACGCTGGCCGGCGTCGCGCTGATCTTCGGTCTGATCGGCATGAGCTTCGGCGTCTTCGACTTCGGCTTCATGGCCGCCTTGCCGCAGCGCATCTACGGCAACATGACCAACGACGTGCTGATCGCGGTGCCGCTCTTCGTCTTCATGGGCACGATGCTCGAGCGCTCGCGCGTCGCCGAGGAACTGCTCGAAAACATGGGCCGCCTCTTCGGCCGCCTGCGCGGCGGTCTCGGCATTTCGGTCTCGGTGGTCGGCGCGCTGCTGGCGGCTTCGACCGGCATCGTCGGCGCCACCGTCGTCACCATGGGCCTGCTGGCGCTCCCCACCATGCTCCGCCGCGGCTACGATCCGGCGCTGGCCTCGGGCTCGATCGCGGCGGCCGGCACGCTCGGCCAGATCATTCCGCCCTCGATCGTGCTGGTCCTGCTCGGCGACCAGCTTGCCAATTCCTACCAGCGCGCCCAGCTCGATCAGGGCATCTTCGCCCCCGACACGCTCTCGGTCGGCGATCTCTTCGCCGGCGCGCTGCTGCCGGGCCTGATGCTGGTCGGTCTCTACATTCTCTATCAGGTCGTCCGCGCCGCCCTCGATCCGAAATCCTCGCCCGCCATGCCGGTCGACGACAGCGTCTCGACCGCCGAACTCTATCGCCGCACCCTGCGCGCGCTGATCCCCCCCGTCGCCTTGATCGTCGCCGTCATGGGCTCGATCCTGGGCGGCATCGCCACGCCGACCGAAGCGGCCGCCGTCGGCGCCATCGGCTCGATCCTGCTGGCCGGCGATCGCCTGCAGGGCATGCGGCTTCCGGCACGCCTGGCCGCCCTCTCGCTGATGGCGCTGCTGGTTCTCACCTGGGCCATGGATCTGCGCACCGCGCGCAGCGAAATCTCGACCGCCGATCAGCTCGGCATCTGGCTGGCCTGGCTGCTTTGCGCCGGCGTCGCTCTCGGCCTGCTGGCCTGCCTCATCCGCCTGCTCGGCGGCAAGGTCCTCTCCGATGTCGTGCAATCGACGGCCCGCATCACTTCCATGGTCTTCGTCATCCTGATCGGCGCGGCGCTGTTCAGCCTGGTCTTTCGCGGCCTTGGCGGCGACGACACGGTGCGCGAGTTCCTCTCCTCGATGCCCGGCGGGCCGATGGGCGCGGTGCTGATCGTCATGATCATCATGTTCCTGCTCGGCTTCTTTCTCGACTTCATCGAGATCATCTTCGTCGTCGTGCCCATCGTCGCCCCGATCCTGCTGATGATGGGCATCGACCCGGTCTGGCTCGGCGTGATGATGGCGGTCAACCTGCAAACCTCCTTCCTGACCCCGCCTTTCGGCTTCGCGCTGTTCTATCTGCGCGGCGTCGCCCCCGACATCGTCACCACCATGCAGATCTATCGCGGCGCGATGCCCTTTGTTCTGATACAGCTCTTCGCGCTCGCCATTCTCGCCATGTACCCGCCGCTCGCGACATGGCTCCCGAAACTTCTCTTCAGCGGAATGTAAACACCCATGTCCCGAACCCCCTCGCCCCGCGAACCCGATGCCGCCGACACCGCCGGCCGCAACATGATGCGCATCGGCCTGGTCGCCATGGCCGTGGTCGGCGTCGTCACCTTCTTCATCGTCACCGGCCGCGTCGAGCTCGACGAACCGCTGGTCATCACGGCAACGCCCGTTCAGGTCGCACCCTGGCGCGAGGGCGCGCCGGTGAAACTCGATGTCGAAATGAAGATCGTCAACAACAGCAAGGACGGCCTGCCCCTCAATGTCGCCTCGCAATGCGAGATTTTCCGCTGGATCGTCCTCGACGCCGAAAGCGAATTCGTCCAGTCGCAATCCGATCGCGAAGCTTGCGTCGACCTGCCGGTCTCCGGCTTTCTCGATCCGAAACATTCGTTGACCGGCGCCTATGCGCTGGAACTCGACCCCACCCGCGTCCGCCCCGGCGAATACCGCCTCCTCGCCCGCTACTGGGGCCACGAAGTGCGCCAGAGCTTCACGATCGAATAGGCGCGGCCATCAGGTTGAAGGCGTTCAGGCGGAATCGCGGAAAAGGGAAGGATGGTTCACGCGAAGGCACGAAGACGCGAAGAAGGAAAGATTTTGCACGCAGAGGTGCCGCGCCCTTGAGGCCAGCCGTGCCTCCGTTGTTTCATGATTGCGCCCGTCGGCGCGAAGAGTCTTCCGGCGCGAAGCGCCAGAAAGTGTTCTCTTTGCCGCCGCGGATTCGTCCACAGAGCAACGCAGGGCCTTACCGCAGATGCGGCGCCTCAGCGTCTCTGCGCCTCTGCGTGAGTCCTTCTTTCTCTTCGCGCCTTCGCGCCTTCGCGTGCCTAACCTTCTCTGCGTCTCCGCGCCTCCGCGTGAAACCCTGATGTCGGGGCGCAAGATCATTCAATCTGGATAAGCAGTCTACGCCGCTCCGAACGGCCCGCCGAATTTCCGCTCGCTGGTGAACCCCTTCGGCGGCAGGCGTCCGGCCTGCGCGCGGCTGCCGCGCCAGTCCTTGAGATCGCTGAAGGCGCGCGCGCGCCCGCCGCGGTCGTAAACGGTCAGCCCTTCCTTCAACGTGAAGCACTTGACGTCGGCAAGCCCCTTTTCGGCATAGCGCTGCAGACGCAAGCCCTTGCCGCGCGTCATCTCCGGCAGCTCGCTCAGCGGGAACAGCAGCAGCTTGCGGTTCTCGCCGATGACGGCCACATGATCGCCCTGCAGGACGGCGCAAACCGCCGCCTCGTCGGTACCGCCGACATTCAGCACCTGCTTGCCGGCGCGCCGCATCGCCACCACCTCGTCCTCGGGCACCACGAAGCCATTGCCCTCATGCGAGGCAACGATCAGTTTCCGCCCCGGCCGGTGCACGAAAATCTCGACCACGTCATGGCTCTCATCCATGTCGATGGTCAGGCGCAACGGTTCGCCATGCCCGCGCCCGCCCGGCAGCTTGGTCGCCTCCAGCGTATAGAAACGCCCGTCGGTGGCGAAAATCAGGATCTTGTCGGTCGTCTCGGCATGCAGGATGAATTTCTCGCCGTCGCCTTCCTTGTATTTGATGTCGGCGTCGGGCCCGAGATGCCCCTTCATCGAGCGGATCCAGCCCTTCTTCGAACAGACCACCGTGATCGGCTCTTTCTCGATCATCGCCTCGACCGGCACGAAATCGATTGCCGGCGCTTCGGCAAATGTCGTCCGCCGCCTGCCGAGATCGGTCTTCGGTCCGAATGTCGTGCGAACCTCCTTGATCTCCTCGGCGACGCGCGCCCATTGCTTGTCCTCCGATTTGACAAGCCCCTTCAATTCTTTCTGTTCGCCCGAAAGCAGCTTGTGCTCGCCGCGGATTTCCATTTCCTCGAGCTTGCGCAAACTCCTGAGCCGCATGTTGAGGATGGCTTCGGCCTGGTTGTCGCTGAGCTTGAAGCGCTTCATCAGCTTCGGCTTCGGCTCGTCTTCCTCCCGAATAATCCGGATCACCTCGTCGAGATTGAGATAGGCAACCAGATAGCCTTCCAGCGCCTCGAGCCGCCGCGCGATCTTGTCGAGACGGAAATTCGAGCGCCGGACCAGCACCTCCTTGCGATGATCGAGCCAGGCCCTGAGCGCCTCGCGCAACGACATCACGCCCGGCACCTGTCCCGCCGACAGCACATTGAGATTGAGCGGGAAGCGGTTTTCGAGCTCGGTCGTCCGGAACAGCGATTCCATCAGATGCGTCTCATCGACGGTTCGCGATTTCGGCACCAGCACCAGGCGGATTTCCTCGGCGCTCTCGTCGCGCACATCTTCGAGCAGCGGCAGCTTGCGCGCCTGCAACAGCTCGGCAAGCTTCTCGACCAGCTTCGACTTCTGCACCTGATAGGGAATTTCGGTGACGACGATCTGCCAGCCGCCCCGCGCCAGCTCTTCCTTCTCCCACCTTGCCCGCACACGAAAACCGCCGCGCCCGGTCGCATAGGCCTCGGCAATCGCCGCCCGCGATTCGACAATGATGCCGCCGGTCGGAAAATCCGGCCCCGGCACCATCTCGACCAGCTTCTCGTTGCGCGCATTGGGATATTTGATCAGATGCAGCGCCGCCTCGCAGAGCTCGGCCGCATTGTGCGGCGGAATGCTGGTCGCCATGCCGACCGCAATCCCCGAGGCGCCATTGGCCAGCAATTGCGGGAACGCGCCCGGCAGCACGATCGGTTCCTTGTCCTCGCCGTCATAGGTCTCGCGGAAATCGACCGTGTCTTCTTCGAGCCCTTCGAGCAGCAGCCCCGCCACCGCCGTCAGCCGCGCTTCCGTGTAGCGCATGGCGGCCGCGTTATCGCCGTCGACATTGCCGAAATTGCCCTGCCCGTCGACCAGCGGATAGCGCACCGAAAAACTCTGCGCCAGCCGCACCAGCGCGTCATAGACAGACTGGTCGCCATGCGGGTGATAACGGCCGATAACGTCGCCCACCACGCGCGCCGATTTCTTGAACCCCGAGCCCGGATCGAGCTTCAACTGCCGCATCGCGAACAGCACCCGGCGATGCACCGGCTTCAACCCGTCCCGCACATCCGGCAGTGCCCGGTGCATGATCGTCGACAGCGCATAGGCCAGATACCGCGTCTCCAGCGCCTCGCGCAGATTGATCTCCTGTTCGGGCTCAGGCGGCGGCGTAACGGCTTTGGTCATCGTTCAGATCTCGATAGGTGGTTGTCGTTCAAAAAAACATCGTCATTGCAAAGTGGCGGCCGCTCCTCCCACCCTCCCCTGGGGGGAGGGTCGAACGATCGCAGATCGTTCGGGGCGGGGGCTCTGCTTCTCTGCGGCGAACGCGCTATCGCGCCCGCCCCCATCATACCAGCGATTCGCCCTTCACTCCGCCTGCGCCGCTATCTTCTCCATCAGCCTGATGCGCGCATCCGGCAGGTGCCGCCCCTGCGGCGCATAAAGATGCCGTTCGAGGAAATGCCCGGTCATCCGCAAGCCCTCGGCGACCTCCGCGGCACTGGCCTCGCCCCCTTGCGTCGACAAGAGAAAACCCGGCAGCCGGAACAGCCGCTCCTTGTAGGCCGCGCCGGCCTCCCGGCTGACCGCGCTGCCACTTTTCGGCGACACGTAAATCAGCTCATCCCGCGCCCCCGTCGCCGCGCATTGCGTCAGGTCGAGCCCGAAGCCGAGTTCGGTCAGCAGCCCGAGCTCGAAGCGCACGAACACCGCTGGCCACACATGCCCGTCCTCCATCGTCCCGAGCAGCACGTCATAGGCGTCGTAAAGCGCCGGATGCGCCTGGCGCTCGGGGATCGCCTCGGCAATCGCGCTCGCCGCGCTCAAGGCCAGCAGCGCCACCGCATCGTCCATCAACAGCCCGGCCAGCGGCTTCACCAGTTCGACCTGATAGGTACCGAGATGTTCCGAAAGCCGCGCCCGCCAATGCGCGGCCAGCTTGTTGCCCGGCTGCAGCACGCCCTTCATCCGCCGCGACGCACCGCCGCGCACCAGGCCGAGATGGCGCCCCTGTTCGCGCGTGAACAGCTCGACAATGGCGCCGTTCTCGCCATGCGACCGCGCCGACAACACAAACCCTTCGTCGCGCCATTCCATGCGCTCTCACCGTTCCTTCGAACACCCGACGCACAAATGCGCCGCCGGATCGGCCTCAAGCCGCTTCTCGGCAATCGCCTCGCCGCAGGCGCCGCAATAGCCATATTCGCCCGTCGGAAGGCGCGCCAGCGCCGCTTCGACCTGCTGGATGCGGACGAGCCGCCGCCTTTCGGTCGCCTGCGCCATGGCTTGCGCCTGCATCGCATCCATGCGCGACAGCCGGCCGACGCTCTGCTGGTCGAGCGTCACCGGCGCCCGGTCGTCCGCCGTCTGTTCCGATTGCGCGCGCAAAGCCACAAGTTCCGCTTC